>JBDTMS010000062.1:0-10737 GCA_039934195.1 Betaproteobacteria bacterium | reverse complement strand
CCATCTGGTCGTTACCGTTCCCGATGAAGACCTCTACGAGCAAGGCATCTTTCCGTCGACCTTCAACGGCGATCACAAGTGGACCTTTACGATGTACAAGCCGAAGAGCTGGTCGCCGAAGTCGGTCAACGTGATGGCTCTTGTCGCCGAATTCGCCGACCGCGCGCAGACCATTAAGGTCGAGCAGTTGGATGCTACTTATCGGTTTAGGACCCCTCGCTTCGACCAGACGCTCACGCCTGTAGCCGAGTGCGCACTCGAGTTTATCCTGCGGAAATTGCCGGAAGAAGAACAAGCGCGGTTCGGGCGCTATCAGAATCCCGCAGCGCCTGGCTCGCCAACCAAGCAGTGAAACAAACCGCTTTGAACGCCGATTCGCGGGGGCGTAACAGGAGCGGCTGGCTAAAAGGGCGCCTACCGACGAACGCTGAAGTTGCTCGTCATCTCCAGCGCGGCTTGCAGCACGGATTGAGCGACAAGCCACCGGACTGATGCATTACTTTGCGGTCGGGAGCTGAGCAGCGGATACGGAGCGACAGAGAGTCTGCAAACGGTTTTTGCGAGAACGGATGGTTGGTGCTGATCCGAGAACCTGGACATTCAGCGCTTCGAGCTTTTGGTAGTCAGCCTTTCTGGCCGACACCGCAAGAGAAGCAGTAAACGTGTCAGAGCGTGCCGCTCGGCGACCGCGGCACGCCTCAATATGCGCCACGCTGAGTATTCGATTTCGCGCTAACGAACTTGCGTCGCGTGCCGCCCGCAAAAATGGCCGGCGTCAGCGATCGCAGGCCGGCTCAAGCTGGCTTCCTCGGATTACTTCCACTTAAAACGTACTGTTGCGCAACCGCTCGAAATCGGTCGCAGTAGTATCGATGATCGGCGTGCGACGCAGTCACGATGAGCCGGCCCGAATAGCCCGCGGTACGGTTCAGTGCGCAGACCAGGGCATCGATAGGGATATCGCCGCCGGGTCCGCCGCGTTCAGTTGCACATGCAACCTTTGGACGCGTGCGAACATCCCCGATGTCCGATACGATTTGTACACAGCTAACTTCTCCTTTCCCAACTAATGAGGTGGACTATGGCGATGGGTATCGCACTTCGTACAGCGATCCTTACGGTGCTCCTAGTCCCAGCGGTGGCCGTATCGCAAACCGGCGAGACCGTTCAGTGGTGGAAGGCGGGAGACAAAACCACCTACACCATTCTGGTATACGGCAAGACACAAGAACTCACGGAGACCTGGACCAGCGCGACCGAGACCTCGATCACGGGCATTCAGAAAATCGGCGGTCGAGAGGTGCCTCTAGCTGTGACGTTGCCGTATCTGGAAGTCGCACGCATGTGTTTGAGCGACGGCGAAGAATGCCACTTTTCTCCCGGCATAAAGTCTCTGGACTTGCCTCTGGAAAAGGGTAAGAGGTGGAGTACAACCTTCAACGTCGAAAGCGCAAGATTCACCGCAGAAGTGACAGAGGATTACCAGGTCGGGAAGAGCGAGAAAGTAACCGTTCCCGCAGGCGCCTTCGATGCTGTGAAGATCCCTTTCAACGGCCGATTCAAGGGCACCAATAAGAAAGGCGAACGCTTCAGCGGAAAGGAAGACGGCACCTATTGGGTCGCGTTCATCGGCGGCCGGCCTGTCACCGTGAAGATCACGTACCGCAACAGTTTTGGCGCGCGAACGAACCGTGAGTTGGTGTCGACTAGTTTGAATTAATCGTGTGAGGGCAACGCGGAGGCGATGCGATACGCAAGAGTGTTACCGCCCTGCGGTCCGATGCCTGCAAAGGCTGCTATAGGTTATCGAAGTCATCCCTGACTGTGGGCCACCGACCGCCGAGCTTGCTCTACGTGCGTCGTTGGTCGCGCGAAGCTCTATTGCACGGGCCTAACTCATACCTGCTAGTTAATCAGATGAGAGCCTATCGCAACTATCAAGCGTGCCTCGCGCGCGCACATTGGTAGTCCCTCATCCGCATCGAGCGCCTCGGTGTGTTGCTGGATTCTTCGTCGATTCGTGGTGCATGGCATTCGATACCCGTGTTTCAATTCTGTTCCCCAAGCGTAGATCTCTAGAGTCGGTGCGCATCGCAAGCTATCGATCCGACCAGGACCGTTGACTCGAGCGCGCAAGCAGGGTTTCCATCACTCGTGTGACCACGTTTCGGGACTTGGCGTCACACTTGTTATCGCTATTCTTCAAACCTGACTCGCATACAATCACTCGAATTCCGCGCCCTACTTCTTGGTTGGCACAAGTCGTGGCTGACGCGGACGCGGGTGCGGGCTAATCCGGCTTTGTCAACACGAGGTCGATAGCTTTCTCGATGCGGCAAGCTCGGCCATGCGGCTCTGCGCGTGCGTCGCGCACGCTGCGTGACTGAGAAACTGTTGGCCATCTATGTGATTCCCATACTAAGTCCGGCTAACTTTATGGTGGTCTTCGAGTTGCTTATAGGCTGCGCCTCACACCTGATCCGACCGCTTGTCCTAGCCCATGTTCGCCGCGTCGGATAACTCTAATTTGCTAGATCGCTGGACGGAATCATATGAATCTCAACTACCGAAACAAATCGACCTTAGCTCTGTTTTTTGTTTTGGCCATGGCGTGGTTCAATTCAGCGCAGGCACAAATTTCCATCGTGGCGCCCGAAGAAAATTCGAGCCTGTCGAAAACAACCGTCTTAAAAGGCAATTGCACAGGGTCCAAAAATGTCGTGCTCAATGGACCGGGCATCCATAAGAACAAATCTATTTCGTGTCAGAAGGGCGATAAGTCCGCCCACTTCTGGGCCTACTCGTTTGAGAACGCCTACAAAGAGATGCCCGACGGCGCCGTTCTTGTGACGGCCGCTCAAGGTGGGCAGCTTGCCCAAAGAACATTTGTGAAGGGGTCTGGTTCGGGCGCTCCAACGCCGCCCGCCGCAAAGTGCTATCTGAACGGACTAAACATCGACAGTGGTAAAGGCGTTACCGCTTACCGGGCGCGGACCGTCAGTCGCGACCAGTCGTGCATTTCGCAACGGCGACTGTGTAACAACGGTTCGCTCACTGGCAGTTATGCCTATGTTGCTTGCACCGTAGCTGCCGCAACTACCCCTGCGCCCGCACCTGCTTCCGGTGGTCAAGTTATACCTCCCGCACTACGCCGACTACGCCTACACCAACGCCTGTGCCTACATCCACGCCTACGCCAGCACCGGCGCCCAGTCCCAGTGGTCCGCCCCCGAGTGCACCCGGTCTCGATCCCGCAAAAGCGCCAGGCCAAAATTTCGAGCTCTTACTTTGGAAATTAACGCTACCCGTGGATGCAAATGGACTGTTCAGCGGCACAGCCATCGAGAAGAAACCGATCGCATCGACGTATCAAGATCCCCAGTATTTTTATACCGCGCCCGATGGTGCCATGACTTTCATGGCACCTACTGGCGGCGCCACGACCTCAGGCTCTCACTATCCGAGATCTGAGCTACGCGAGCTCACGAGCAGTGGCGCTAATTCCGCTTGGACTATTGAACAAGGCGGAAGTCTGTCAGCAACGGTCGCAGTAAATGAGCTACCTGTCGCCACATCTGGCAGGAGTGGGCGCGTAGTCATCGGACAAATCCATGGTCCGAACGACGAGCTCTGCAGGCTCTACTACGACAACGGACAGCTCTACTTTCACGACGATAAGTCGGGCGCTAGTCAGACAGAGCTTGAGTACGTTCTCAAGTCGAGCTCAGGTGTTGCAAGCAATATTCCGTTGAACGCAAAATTCGACTACTCCATTGTCGTCGCCAGCGGCAATATCGTCGTCAGTGCTCGCTACAATGGCGTGAGCTATTCGGCGGCAGAACCCATCAGCAATTTTTGGGTAGGACAAGCGCTGTACTTCAAAGCAGGCGTCTACGTTCAGGTTGGAAAGCCAGGCTCAGGAGCCGGCACGATGGGAACAGGGCGCGGCAAAGTTTCGTTTTATAAATTGGCAAAGCCTTCCCATCCGTAATCGCAACGTCCTGGGCGAATATTTTTCAGCGCTCAGGACGCTGTCCTACGCGGCTACGGTGAAGACGGCCTCCGCGAGCCGCCCCTTCCGTCAAGGCAGATCAAAAGTACAACGCTGAGCCGCGACGTTGCATTCGCGGTATCACGATCCCGGCAGGGATCTCAACGCGTCACCGAGCGGCTTCGTTATACCCACAATTCGACCTGGGCGACCTCCCGCAATAGTCCGAATAAGCCGCGATTAATCGCCACGCGCGAGTGCGCTACCCTACCCACGCATGCATCGTTGCAATCCGTCGAACGCGAGCGTGTGGTTGCGGGGCGAAAGCACCGTGCTCATTTCGGACGAGGCATTTTGGCTTGCAAAGCGGCGATGAAATTCTTGTCGAGATCGGCGTGGGCTGGTGTCGCTTCGGCCAGGCGGATCTTCTTCCACGCTTCCGCGTAGTTATCTATGGAATAAAGTGTAATGGCCCAGTTCTGCAGATTCGTGGTGTTCTGAGGAGCCTGCGCATACAAGCGCGCGAATCGGCCGAAGGCATCTTGAAGAAGTGCGTCGTCTTTCGTTTCCGCGCCTGCCCTCCCGATGGTCATTGCGTAGTCGGTAGAAAACCTTACGTCCGTGCCGACATACTGCTCTGCTTCTGCGAATAGCTTCAACGATTCCTGCGTCTTCCCGGTCATGCTTGATATGGCCGCCATTCCCCATAGCGCGGATCCGTTCATGCTATCGAGGAGCCAAGCCTGATTGAAGCGTCGCATTGCAACAGCGTGGTTACTCTGGCGCAGGAACTGCCACCCTCGGGCCGACATGTACTCTGCTGCTTTCTTTCGATCACCTTTGTAATAGTCGTCGGCGGTGCGCAAGAACTCCTTGTCCGCAGCCTGCTGCACTTCATTCTTGGGGCCGGAACCATACTTCGGAAGCAGGTCATTGTTTTCGGCAAACGCAACGTTGCATAGCAACGCAATTCCGAACAGAAAAACGGAACGAAGTGTGCGGTACGTAACCATTGAAACACTCCTGATATAACGCCGGTCGGTGTACGGAAGCTCACCAGCAAAGTGCGATCTGGTATCGTTATGGTGCGCTCACAGCGCTCCCGTGTGACACAACAATGGCATCGCGCTGCTCGCGCGTTCTGCTATTAGACCGTGATCGGATGTCAACGCCGCGGCGGACGACAACTCCGCTAACAGACTGAAAGCTTTGCTCGCATCCAGGGTGCTGCAATCGAGTGTCCCGGTCTTGGCGTATCGCTGCACGATTTCGCGCTTGAATGTCTGGAATCCGGCGTATCCCATATCCCAGTCGGAAAACGTGCGCGCATCCGCATGGAGGACGCCAAGCAACCGGATTGCGCTATGCCTCGAGTCTTTCACGATGCGCTCGTAGGTCGACCACACCGCAGCCTCTTCACCCTCCAAAACTTGCAAGAATGCGTCACCGGAAAACGCTAGCAGTCCCGTAATACCGTCGCGTCGATTGCAGGCCTGGGACGGTTCCAAAATCTCGACAAGCTCGTGGGTGCCGAGCGATGCGGCCGGAAGACTGGAGTACAGCAAATGCATATAGCGCATTGGGGCACCGTCAAGGAAGCTCAGATCCTGTAACGTCCCGATTGGGCTGACCTTGAACCGCTGCGGGCTGACGAGGCAACTGTGTTCTGCTCTCTCAGCCTAGTCGACCCATAGCAGCGCGGATTTCAGCATGTCACGCAGTCGCATCTCAGCATCGCAAACGCCCACCGCGTCCTACCTTCTCTCCAACCGGTGCGATGGCAAGCCATGTTGCCGTCGACGTCGCGCCACAAAGGCTCAAGTCGGTTGGCGCAGTGCCGCTGTTCAATCTCAGCACTTTGCATCGACTCGATTTCGCGAGATCTAAGCGTTCGTGGAAAAATTGTAGGCGCCATGCGTGGCAGCAAGCCGGAAAAGTGCTCTATGCTTGCGCTTCGCGTGTCATGACTGGGGAGGTCTGGATGAGCGGCTATTGGATTTGGGGGATCGCAGCAGCGGTTCTAATTGGAGCGGAGCTCGTCACGGGTACGTTCTATCTGCTTGCGATAGGTATCGCTGCCGCAATCGGCGGCATTGCATCGTGGCTCGGAGCCGGAATGCCGGTACAGTTTGCCGTCGCCGGCGTGCTCGGCATCGTGCTCACCGTCGTCGCGCACCGCTGGCGGCTCGCGCACGCCACGCCGCCCTCGCAGCCGTCGCTCGATGTCGGGCAAGCCGTCCATGTGCAGAACTGGAATCCGGACGGCACCGCGCGCGTGGCCTACCGTGGCTCGAATTGGGATGCCGATCTCGCCGCGCCGGAGATACCTCGGGGCGAAACGATGTATGTGGTGGCGACGCGCGGCTCAGTGCTCGTGTTGTCCGATCGGAAGCCCGTCCCATGAGCGACACACAACTGGAGCCTCTCATCATGTGGATCGGTTCTTCGCTGTTCACGGTTGCACTGTTCATCGTTGCGATCATCATCATCGCCAAAGCGATCCGCGTCGTACCGCAGCAGCGCGCACTGGTCATCGAGCGGCTCGGACGCTTCTACGCGGTGCTGGAGCCGGGATTGAATTTCGTAATTCCATTCGTCGATCGCGTCGCTTATCGACACGACCTGCGCGAGATCCCGTTCGACGTTCCCAGTCAGATCTGCATCACAAAGGACAACACGCAATTGCAGGTCGACGGCATCCTTTACTTCCAGGTGACCGACGCCAGGCTCGCCTCCTATGGGTCGAGTAATTTCCAGGTGGCGATCACGCAACTCGCGCAGACCACGTTGCGCAGCGTGATCGGCCGGATGGAGCTCGACCGCACATTCGAAGAACGCGATCACATCAACGGGCTGGTTGTCACGGCACTCGACCAGGCGGCCGCCAATTGGGGCGTGAAGGTGCTTCGCTACGAGATCAAGGATCTGACCCCGCCGAAGGAAATTCTGCATTCGATGCAAGCGCAGATCACCGCCGAGCGGGAGAAGCGTGCGGTGATCGCTACCTCCGAGGGCAAGCAGCAGGAACAGATCAATCTAGCCAACGGCGCGCGCGCTGCGGCCATCGCCAAGTCGGAAGGAGAAAAGCAAGCCGAGATCAATCAGGCGCAGGGACACGCCTCTGCAATCCTCGCAATCGCCGAAGCCAACGCGAAGGCCATTCTGCAGGTCGCTGAAGCGACTACCGCACCGGGCGGCCTCAACGCAGTGAACTTGAAGGTGGCGGAGCTCTATATTGCCGCCTTCGCCAACCTCGCTAAAACGGGCAACACGTTGATCGTGCCTTCGAACCTGACGGATGTCGCGACCCTCGTTACATCGATGACCACAATGTTCAGAGCGCAAGACAAATGAGCGGACGCGAACAAATCAGCTGAACGACATGCACATAGTGTTTGTGTTTAGCTGATGCACCATCCAGCGAGAGAAACTCGCGCGCGGAGGAGTTACGGTGCAAAGGTTCGAGCGCGCTGGTAGGGACACCGCTCGATTAGGTTCAAGCTTGCAGCGAAGGACAGCCATCAGCCGAACCGGTAAGTCCCCAACTCGAAACGGAAACGTTTCCCGTTGCAGGTAAGGGTGCACCGCGTCGACGGATGGCAGTTCTCGATCGCCGCGGCGTTCTACAATAAACTGCTAGATCGTCTGCGAAGAACCAAGCCAAGGACTGCAACACCTGCCAATGCGAGCATGCCAGTGCTAGGTTCGGGGACAGCGCTGATGGTCATGGACGTCACGAGGAACAACCCAGATCGGGAGCCCGGGAGCACGGCTTGAATCTGGCCCGTGGCGGGGTCCTGAGTGTAGGTCAAGGTCGTGAAACTCAGCTCGTTGATAGCGCCTAGTCCCGGGGCGAGGCCGGCCGTCTCGACAAAGCTAAGATCGTTCAACCATGATCCGCTATACGTGAGCCGGGCCAACTGGGCGTAGTTTCAGCCTTGGTTCGGACCATCGTCCACGAGGCTGCCGGAAGCGGAAGACAGTTCTTGCCCTGAAACGATGTCATTGACCACTGTGGCATTGCTTTCGAAAGAGGTTGCCCCTGGTAGTTGGCCGTCATAGATGCCGCTTGTCGGTCCGGTCCAATGGATCAGGAAACTCGACTTCACCCAGTTGTTGCCGGCAGCAGCGACAGGATCGGAACTACCCCTCGGCTGCGCCATACACGTCCAGGGTAACGGTTCCGGTCATGCTGTAACCCTGGTCGATGGCCCCAAAGCAGCCGGAAGCGATCGATCCGTCCCGCATCAAGAAGTAGTCGGAAACACAACCGACACCGGTGATGTTGAACACGGTCGTGGCACTGGCCGTTAGAGGTCCGGCCAGCAGGCCTAAAGCCAACGCCATAACGGCGAAACCTCGAGCTGGAGCAAAAGGGTTTCTGAATGATGCGAGTGCCGTGTTCTCAATCCCCGTAGCGGACATCTGATCTCCTCAGTGTTGTTGGATTTATGCATTCATTATGCGTAGCAAATGTCCCCGAAGGCATTTAGTTTTTGTGGGCACCGTTTTCAGATGGACCGAACGCACGCCGCACCGTCATGTGACTAAGCCATGCAGACGTGCGCGTCGATCAGATGCATCCAGCAAGGCCGGCTAGTCGTCTGATCTGCTTGGGCCAGCGTGCTCGCCAACGCCGCGAAGGACGACAGTGGCCGGAGCCACTGTGCCTCGGCGCGCTTCACCCGTCGTTGATCAATCGGCAAACTGCGAATGGAAATATGTGACTCGCGACAAGTCCCAAGTCGCTCGTCGCTGACCGCTTACAGCTGTAGAAATGGACGTCGGCTTTTGGCCGCTCTACCGGAGGAGCGCCAATCATCTAACGCTCACCGTTAGATCGAGTGTTGGTCTTTACAGCTTAGGGTGGCGACGATGCTGCCAGCGCAGAAATCCGGCCTCCGCATCGACATAGATCCAGCGATAGATTCCCTCGTGGCTCATGCGCATTGAAGTCGTGCGCGGAAAATCGAGCTTGAGTCGTCCGGCGATCGCCTCGGGTGACCAATGCGCCTCTAGACGCTCGAACACATACAGCCGCAGATTCGTGCGTCGGCGCGGCGATGATGGCGCGCACGCTGTCGTCGCTCTATCGTCCGGTCGTACGCGAACGTGATGTCGTAACGTGCGTCGGGAAGAGTTGCGCGGTTGCGCTTCAACTCGCGCGGGATCGTGCTGCGATGACGATTGAGCCGGCGTGCAATCTCGCGTACACCGAACTGCGCTACATGGGACTGATAGATCGCAAAGCGCTCGTAGAACATAAGCCGTACACCGGACACGGCAGGCTATTCCTGGCAGGTGGGTTGGTCGCACTTCTCACGCTGCGAGACACCCACTGTGTCCTACCTTCTCGTTCAACTGGTGCGTTGGAAGTTCAATCCACCGGTGAACACTTGGAGCGCACACTTTGCTCGGGGATCGATTTGCACCAGAGCCGTCAGTACCACGGCGACTGATGTCCCCTCACCCGTTCATGCGCAATGGTACCGAAGCCGCAAGAGTAGGCCGCACGGCAGTAGTCCAAGAAGCTCAGCGGCCTTTGCAAAAATAACGATAGCCACCGCAAAACAAATGACGCCCCACTTGAAGGCTCAGGGATAGCGGTACCAGCCCCTCCGGTGATTCGGCGAAACGCAACAGGCCAGATACGTTCAGCCGAGGTGGGGACGCCGGGATCTGGCCCTACTAATAGCGGGCTGAGCGGTGCGGGCAGCTCAAATTCGCCCGGCTTGCAACGACTGGCCTGCGCTCGCGCAGGACGCGGCCAGCTTCGCCGACTTCCTGGAGAAGATGCTCGCCAGCGAACACGTGGCGCGTGATCCCTTGGAAGCCCACATCTCGAACGCGGCCGACTACATCCGCCACTCGTGCTCGGTGCGCAGTGACTTAGGGTCAGATCTTGAAGAGACGCTTCGCCCCTTCACGCAAGCGCGGATTATGGTCATAGGTCAGCGGGTGCGACATCGTCGCCGCGCAGTCGATACGCGAACCGCCCACAGCTAAATTCATGTTTCAAGATCTGCCCCGATCTTCGTTTGTCGGCGGACTGCTTTCGACGTCCTCAAGCTCGCTCGCCCCTGCCTCGCATCCGTCGAGGCTTTCGCTACGTACTCATATCGTCGGGCGGGTAACGCCGGATTCGTCTAGTCTACGCGGCCGAACGGCATGTTCGGGTACCGTTGCTGCATTCGAATAATCGATATGGGGACAATGCGGATGAGATATTTAGTAGCGTGGTTGATCGACTGGCCGGCGCGCGTAGCGCACCATATCGCGTGGTTCGGTCCGCTGCTTGCGCGCATTACCGTGGGCTGGGTATTTGCGGTGACGGGGTGGGGCAAGCTCCACAACTTGCCGAAGATCGTCGAGAACTTTGCCGGCTGGGGCATTCCCGCGCCGGAAATATTGGCGCCGTTCGTATCGGGCGTGGAGTTGGTGGGCGGCGTGCTCTTGTTGTTGGGCCTGTACACCCGCATCGCGGCGGCGCCACTCGCAATTACGATGATCGTCGCGATCAAGAGCGTGCTGTGGCCTGATGTGGGGTCGCTCGCTGACCTATTGGGGCTTAGCGAGTTTGCGTATCTCGCGATATTCGTGTGGCTTGGGACGGCAGGGCCCGGAAAAGTCTCGTTGGATCACTTGCTGCAGCGATGGAGTGGGACGACGGAGTATTAGTGGGAAGGCGGGGGTTGCGTGTGGTGCATGGGTGAGCACGCGTAGCTGAGTGCGAGCAAGTTTCTGTC
>JBDTMS010000061.1:0-10744 GCA_039934195.1 Betaproteobacteria bacterium | reverse complement strand
CGCTGTACAACCTGGAAGCCAAGGGCCGCCTGCCGGACGTCACCAACTTTATTGCATTCGCGCGCCGCCCATTCGACGATAAAGCGTACTGCGAGTTCATGGAGAAACCCGTGCGCGAAGCGCTCGGCGACGCATTCGATCCAGCGCTGTTCGCCAAATTCTCCGCGCGCTTCAGCTACGTCTCGGGCGACTTGAACGATGTCGAAGCCTATAAGCGTTTGTACACGGAGATCAGCAAACCGAAGACCGGTGTGTGCTCGAATCTGGTTTTTTATCTCGCCATCAAGCCGTCCGAATTCGGCTCGGTGGTGAACAATCTCGCCGCAGTCGGCTTGAACAAGCCGCGTGGACTGCATCGTATCGTCGTCGAGAAACCGTTCGGCGAAAGTCTGGAGAGCGCGCAAGCGCTCAATGAAACGCTGCACAAGCATTTCGACGAGTCGCAGGTGTTTCGCATCGATCACTACCTCGGCAAAGAGACGGTCCAGAATCTGATCGTGTTTCGCTTTGCCAATTCGCTGATCGAGCCGCTGTGGAATCGCAACTTCATCGATCACGTGCAGATCACCGTAGCCGAATCCGTCGGCATCGGTACGCGCGCGGATTATTACGAAAAGACCGGCGCGCTGCGCGACATGGTGCAGAACCATCTGATGCAGTTGCTGACCTTGGTTGCCATGGAGCCCCCGCCCGCGCTCGAAGCCGACGCGATGCGAGACGAGAAGGTCAAGGTGCTGCGCTCGGTTCGCCGCATTACGCCGGAGTTTCTCAAGGCCGATGCATTTCGCGCGCAATACGCTGCCGGCAAGATCGACGGCAAGGACGCGGTCGGCTACAAGGATGAGCAAGGCGTCGCGCCAGACTCGCGCGCCGAAACGTTCGCGGCAGTCAAACTGATGATCGATAACTGGCGCTGGCGCGGCGTACCGTTCTATCTGCGCACGGGCAAACGGCTGGCCAAGTCGGAATCGCTGATCGCGATTCGATTCAAGCAGCCGCCGCAGCAATTGTTCCGCGATGCCGGAACGGCGCAGATGGAGCCCAACTGGATCGTGTTCAATCTGCAACCCAACGAAGGCATGGAGCTCGAGATCCACGCGCGCCAACCTGGACTGGGGCTGCGCACCCGTATGATCCGCATGAATGCGGGCTACCGCGAGAAGAACGAGCGGCCGATCGAAGCCTATGAAGCGCTGCTGCTGGAAATCGTGCGCGGCGATCAAACCAATTTTATTCGCTTCGATGAAGTCGAATGGGCCTGGCGCGTAGTCGATCCGATTCTAAAAGGATGGGCGCAGGACTCGGACACACTGCCGACCTATCCGGCGGGGGGCTGGGGGCCGGACGAAGCAAATAAAATTTTCGAGTACGACTACCAGCGCTGGCGCAACGAAGGATGAGACCAAGCTTCGCCTCATCCTCCGGCGCACGATCCTGCTACCCGCGCATCGCGCACTACTAGATGAACTTGCGCCGGAAACGTTGGAAGTGGTTAAAAAAGGCTTTATCAGGGGTAGGTCCAGTTTCCGCAAGCGCGGCGAATGATTCCGCATCTGTTAGCGCGATTCCGTGTTCGTGCGTAACAACGGTGTAGCAGAAAGTACAGTGACCTCTAACGACGAAGAAGAATTCGTTTTCTCTGGAACCCTCATTGCTGGAAGCGTGCTTTCGTGAATTCATGAAAAAAAGATAGAACAGATATTAGATGCCTTTCATGACGAGGCGGAGAGGCAAGCTTTGGTGGGTGTTGGCAGGCGCAGTTGTCCTGCTCGGATTACCATCATATTTTACGACGACTACCTATATACGGTGGTCCCCTTTTCATCCGACACACGCAAACGCCCACTTCCACGTGCAGACCCGGTTGACCGAATTGTGCCGGAAACTGGAGTTCGGAAATATCGCCTTCAATGCTCCCCGCAAAATTAAGCATCAGCACGACAAGAACGCGACGCCGCTGTGGCAATACTTTTCAGAAGGTGAAAGACACCTAAACATCCGCGCGTTCTCCGACAACATGAGGCGCGAGGCGTACGAGAGACAAAAGGGAGTCTGCGTCAAGTGCAAGAACAAGTTTCAACTGGGACGAAATGGAAGGCGATCACATCAAGCCCTGGCACGAGAGCAGGAAAACCAATGCGGCCATTTGCCAGATGCTGGTGCAAAGACGATAACAGAAGAAAATCGGGAAGATGAAATGGTCTAACAACCGGTTGCGGCGGGATTTGTCGACGACCGCGAGATTCGGTTTTTGATTTATCAGGATCACTTAAAGCTAATGGGCTCCTAAGGGAGCAGAAACGAACGGAGATTCAAACCAAAAACGGGAGATCTTATGAGACTTGCGCTGCTTCTGCTGCTTGCTATCCCATTACACGTAAACGCGGCGGTTTGGACGGTTCATGCAAATATGCTTGTGACGCTCGCGGATGACCCGGATATCTTTCCCATCTGGAGCTTCGATGGGACGTTCACGACCGATACTTCTGGCATCACGTCTTGGGATATCGATGGGGCGCCGACGAATAAACCCGAAAATCGGGGCTTCCGGTTAACGAATAACCCGTGCAAACAGCCTGGAAATCCAGACTTTTCGGATTGTTTTGCTAGGGTCACGCCCGATGGATTCTATTTTTGGCAAGGCTACGGTGGTCGCGCGAACGATGACTTGAGTTTGACCGTGGCAAATGGTGTTGTCGTAGATGGCTTTTTCAGCAGTTACTAGGTCCAGCATATGGACTTTATCAGCGGCACCCTCACGCAATCAGCCTCGGCGATACCAGAGCCGGGAGCATTCCTCTGGCTAGGGGCCAGCCTTCTTTGGGTGTGGAGGAGGGCACTAAGGGGAAACTAGGGCCTGTTCAGACTAGCGGAGCCCATCGACGATCAGGGCGAAGAGGATAAAGCCGATGAAGATGACATCAAGTTTTTCAAACCGCGAAAAGATGCGGCGAAAGCCCTTGAGGCGGCGAAACAGTCGCTCGATCTCGTTGCGCCGCCGGTACATAGCGCGATCGTATTCCCAGGGGTTGACCCGATTGGTCTTAGGCGGAACCACAGGAATAAAACTGAGTTCCAGTCCCAGTTGTCGAGTCTCCTCGCCTTCATACCGCGGTCCATGATCAGGTGGATGGGCCACTTAGCCGCTGATACTGCGCTTCGTTGAGGTCCATCCATTTATTATGCCATACGAATGACATCTAGTGTTAACACGCCCTAGTTCGCGACCACCGGTTCGACGTAGATTTCGACGCGCCGATTCGCCAGACGTCCGGCTTCCGTCGCGTTGCTGTCGATCGGCATCGAGGCGCCCTTGCCTGACGCGCTCAGCCGAACCGGATTGACGTTCTTCGCGGCAAAATAATCCACCACCGTTTGCGCACGTCGTTGCGATAAATCCTGATTGTGCTGCGCGGAGCCGGTGCTGTCGGTATGGCCGACGACGCTGAGCGCCGTCTTACCGTAACGCGTCACGACGTCGGACAGCTTGTCCATGGTGCTGTTGAAGCCGGGCTTGATCGCGGCGGAGTCGACCGCGAACGCCGTCTGATTGGTCATCACGATCTTCACGACGTTGCCGTCCAATTTGGTCACCGTGACGGCGCCGGAATCGCGTTCCTGCTTCAGGCTTTTTTCCAGATCTTTTTTCTGACTATCCATATACGCACCGACGGCGCCACCCGCTAGACCGCCGCCGGCCGCACCGACCATCGCACCCTTCCAATGCTTGTTGGTGACTGCGGCGCCAACCGCTGCACCGCCCACCGCGCCGATTACCGCACCGGTTTCCATATCATTCATTCCGCGCTTGCCTGTTGCGCTGCCATCGCTGGTGCAACCGGAAATCAGCACACCGATCACCGCAACGCTTCCGATTATTCGTTTCATACGCTCTCCAAGAAATTGAGCTCGTCATCGACGAGCCTGGATCAGTTTCGGAGAGCGAAGGAAGCAACAACGGTACCCGCGGATCGGCAGGCGCGGACGCGCGCCCGCTTACAGGTGAGAGCGGAAACGCGCGCGCAAATCGACACGCGCAACATCGAAATCGAGGAACATGAATTGCCGCTGCGGGTCATGTACCGGGCTGTGGGTGCGCTCGTATTCGTGCTCGTCCGCAGTCAACCCGGTCTGCACCAGTCCATGTTTGCAGCGCAGGTCGAGCAAAATGATTTCGCCGGCCTCGTGTTTCTCGGCCCGGCTCGCGGGGTCGATGAGACCGAGCTCACCGCAATGCGCAATCACCATCACGAAGTAGTAACGTGGATAGCGGAAGAAGTCATCGTGCAGCCCCACCGGTCCGCAGCCGTGAAGGGAAAAGCGATCGAGGCTGAAGATCTCCAGCGGCAGCACGAGCTTCGCGGCGATCTCTTTGCGCACGCCCTCGATAAAGCCGAGCGGCATGTAGTCGTACACCGCGCTCAGCTCGCGCGTTTCTTCCGCGACGAACAGATCGCTGCAGACCTCGCGCGCGATGCGAAAATATTCAGCGAGCTGGTCGACCCCGGTCTCGATTCTCTGGCCCGTTCGCACGAAGCTCGGCGTCGTGCGCGATGTTCGAGATCGGCGCAGCGACGCATCACCTGCGCCGGTCTTAGCGGAGGGTCGCGTCACCGGCTCGGTCGACACCGACGTAGGCAATCGCATCGATCTCCACGAGAATGCCGAGCAGCGCGCTGCCGACCGTCGTGCGGGTTGGTTTCGGATCCGGGAAATAAGTCGCATACACGCGATTGTAGCGATCGAACATGGCCAAGTCGCTCAGATGCGCGCTCACCTTCACCACTTGACTCATGGTGGCACCGCCCGCGGCCAGGATGGCTTTGATATTTTCCAGCACGCGCGCGGTCTGCTCCTCGATGGTCGTGCCGACGATGGCACCGGTGTTCGGATCGAGCGGACCCTGACCCGATACAAAGATGAAGTCGCCCGCACGTATGCCCTGCGAATAGGCCCCGATCGGCTGCGCGCCGGTGTCGGTTCGGATCTGTTGTTTTGCCATTTTTTCTGTTCTCCGTAGAGTAGAGATGCTCTGTGGCCCAATACTGGCGCGGCTCTCCGAGCATCGCCCTGGACTAGATCAAGCATCCGGCAAATCGAAATCTGCCTTCTCGAAGCGTCCAGTATGCTCGTCGCGCTCGAATGCGGCCCCGATCGGCGCCATCAGCCGCGTGACGAATGCCGCATCGATATTAGCGATCATATTGAGATCATAGACGCCGAGGTTTTCCGGGTCGTCCATGTAAGCCTGGTCTTCATCGCCGGCGAGAAAACGCCAGCCGCTGTCGGCTCCGGCATCCGGCGCTTCGCGGTACATGAAACCGACCGGCCGGCCCTTGACCACGATTTCATCGGTTGCATAGCACGCGCCCAGGCCCACAGCGATCGGCTCCAGGTTGTCGAGGTCGACACAGTATTGCTTCACGGGCTACGCATCCGATGGTGGATCGCGGTTCGACATCCGCACAGGGTGAGGGTATCTTCGTTTGCGTCGTTGCAGTGCTGTCTGCGCCGGCCGCATCTCGCCGCATCAATATTCCGGCCATCGACATCGTAGCCGACGCACACGGAAAACTCACGCACCAACTCACGCATGCGTCCTGACCAATCCGCTTTTCAGCTGCGCAACGTCTGCCTTGATCGGAGCGGGCAGCGCATTCTGATCGACGTCGATGTGAGCTTGCCGAAGTCGGGTATCACGGCGCTGATCGGTCCTAGCGGCTCCGGCAAAACATCGCTGCTGCGCCTGCTCAACCGACTGGACGATCCTAGCTCAGGTCAGGTGGAATTCTGCGGCGCGCCGATCGCAGCAATACCGGTACGCACGCTGCGCCGTCGCGTGGGCTTCGTATTTCAGACGCCGACGCTGTTCAAGGGAACCGTGGCCGACAACTTATCGATCGCGCTGCGACTGGTCGATGCCGATCGTCGCGTCGATACGGCACGCCTCGCCGAAGTCCTGCGCCTGGTGCATTTGCCTGAACACTTCGCCGAGCGTGATGCGGGTCCATTGTCGGGCGGCGAAAAACAACGTGTGGCGTTGGCGCGTGCACTGATGACCCAGCCGGATGTGCTGCTGCTCGACGAGCCCACCGCATCGCTCGATCCGGAAACCGCGGACCACTTGATCGACACGTTGTGTCTGCTGCCCGAGAAGCTCGGGTTGACGGTAATTCTCGTCACGCATCGCCTGAGCGAGGCGCGGCAAGCCAGCAGTTATGCCGTGATGCTCGAAGCCGGTTGCGTGGTGGAAGCGGGCGCAACCGAGAAACTGTGGCGCGCCGCCGATTCAGCGCGCACGCGCGCGTTCATCGCGTCTGCTGCGCGGAGGCCGAATGCTGCTTGAGCCGCCGTTGGACATCGGCTGGCCGCAATTGATGATCGCGGCAGCGCTGGTGCTGGTCGCCTTGGGATTGTCCGCGTGGCAGCGACTGGGTCTAGGCAAGAGTCTCGCGGTCGGAACGCTGCGCGCAATCGTCCAGCTCATCGCGGTCGGCTATGTTCTGCTATGGGTGTTTGCAGCCGACCGCTGGTATGTGGTGTGCGGCGTATTGCTACTGATGGTGATGACAGCGAGCTTCACCGCGACGCGCCGTTTGCGCGCGCCGGCAGCCGTGCGACGTCGGCTCAGTCTTATTTGCAGTGTCGCGATTCTCGCTGGTTCGGGGCTCACGCTGGCATACGTCGGCGCGGTTATTCACGTGACGCCCTGGTACAACCCGCGCTATCTGATTCCGCTGTTCGGCATGATCGTCGCCAACGCGATGAATGCCGCAGCACTTGGCGCGGAGCGTTTGCAGTCGGAGATGGATGCGGGACGCGCGCAGATCGAGGCTTATCTTGCGCTCGGCGCGAGCGCGCAGCAGGCCTCGGCCGAGCAAGTGCGCCGTGCGCTTATTGCATCGCTGATTCCAACGGTGAACATGCTCGCGGTGATGGGAATCGTCGCGTTGCCGGGAATGATGACTGGGCAGATTCTCGCCGGCATCTCGCCGAATCTCGCGGTGCGCTATCAGCTGGTGGTCGTGTTCATGCTGACCAGCGCGACCGCGATCACGTCCGCCGGCGTGGTGCTGTGGTATCGCAGAAGTTTCTTCTCGGCAGCGGCGCAGTTGTTGCCGATGACAACGCTCCGCTCAGGTTGATATTGCGGGGGGTTGATGTTGCGGGGGTTGATAGTGCGGGTAGGTCGCCTTCAGATGCTGCTTGCAGGGGGTAAGAATTACTTTTTCGGCCGCCAGTCGCGCGCCTGCTGCTGCGCTTTGGATAGCTGCGCGGCTTTCAGCTTGCTCGCGATGTAATCGCGCTGCTTTTCCGCGGCACCGCGTTCGTCTCCCGACAGTTGTGCGGCGGCCAGATTGCTCCACATGTAGCCGGTCATCGGATCGGTTGGCACGCCCTTGCCTTCGAAATATAACCAACCGAGATGAAATTGCGAGCGTGCATCGCCTTTGTCAGCGGCAAGCGCATACCACTTTGCGGCTTGGGCGTAATCAGCGGTCGCGCCGTTTTTGCCGGACTCGTAGATGTAGCCGAGCAGATATTGCGCATAGGTGTTGCCGCCTTCTGCCGGCTTGCGATACCACTTCGCGGCCTCGGCGTAATCCAGCGGCACACCTTCGCCTGAGAAATACAAACGTCCGAGCGCTTCCTGCGCTTCGACGTTGCCGAGCTCCGCGGCCATGCGATACCACTTCGCCGCTTCGGTCGGGTTTTTCTCGCCGGTCTTACCTTGATCGTAAAGATAGCCGACCATGAATTGCGCCTGCGCATCGCCGGTCTCGCCCGCGCGGGAAAACCATTTGACCGCCGCAGCAGGATCGGCGGTGACGCCGGTGCCCTGGTAATACGCCCAGCCGAGCGCGTTGTACACCGACGTATCGCCTTTTTCTGCCGCCTGCAAATACCACTTGGCGGCTTCCGCTTCGTCTTTGTTGACGCCGACGCCTTGCGAATACAAATAGCCGAGCGCGCTCATCGCACGCGCGTCGCCTTGGTCGGCCGCTTTGCGGTACCAGTTCGCCGCTTCCACCGGATCTTTGCCGATACCTTTGCCGTAGTCGTACGCGTAGGCCACCAGAAATTGCGGATAGGCGCGGCCCGCGTCCCCCGCTTTTCGATTCCATTTGTTGGCCTCGGTGTAATCCTGCGCGACGCCTTGCCCGAAAAAATACATGCGCCCGAGCGCCTCTTCGGCGTCGACATTGCCGGTTTCGGCTGCGACTTTGTATAGCTTCGCGGCCTGCGCGAGATCGACCTCGGTGCCTTTGCCGAATTCGAGCATGTACGCCGCGAGGTATGCGGAATTGGGTTTGGCCTGTTTGCCCGCAGGGGCGCAAAACTTGAGCGCCTCCGAATAATCCTGCGTCAAGGTCGCCTGCCCGAAGAAGTACAGCGGACACAACGTATCCTGCGCCTCGGCATCGTTTTGCTCGGCTGCTTTGCGATACCACGTTACCGCTTCGGCATAATCCTGCGGCACGCCGCGACCTTTGTTGAACGCCTCGCCCACGTAGAACTGCGCACGCGCATCGCCCTGCTCTGCCGCCGGCCGGAATTCTTCCAGCGCGGTTTTGAAGTCGCCGCCGTTCCAGGCATCCAGGCCTTTCTGTACATCGGCGGATACGCTACCTGCCAACGCTGCCAAAAAAATGAGCGTCGAAAAACGTCTCATCGATCCTCTCCGAAATAACGGTCTTGTTGTAGTCGCGCGGCTGGCGCGTCAGTGCCGTGTCGTAAACTTATGCATCAGTGACCGGCGCACAATCAATGATAACGGCCGGCGGCCAAATCGCTGGAATAATAAACCTAACCGTTCCCCTGCGCGGGCATCGGCGCCGTGTCGGGCGCGCGGTTGCGCGGATTACCGCCGTCAAGCACGCGCTGCGGCGTGCTTGGTGCCGATCCCATATTTCGTCGCCCAGCGCAGCCCGTCGAGCGTATTTCCCAGCGGTCGATATTCGCAGCCGACCCAACCGTCGTAGCCGAGCTCATCTAGGAGATCGAACAGAAACGGATAATTGATCTCGCCCACGTCCGGCTCGTGGCGCCCGGGCACCCCGGCGATCTGCAGATGACGCAACAGCGCAATGTTGTCGCGCAGGTTGTTTGCCAGCCGACCTTCCAGCAGCTGCATGTGATAGACATCCAGATGCAGAAACAGGTTGTCGCTTGCGATTTCGCCGATCAGGCGCACAGCCTGGTCGGTATGGTTCAAAAAATAGCCGTGCATCCCTTGCGAGGTATAGCTCGGCCCACCTTGCACTAGGCCCAGTTGGCGATTGATCGGTTCGATCACCACGGCCGCGCCGTGGCGTTTGAACAGCGCGCTCGCATAGCGCAAGTTCTCGATGTATACCTGCTCGGCCTCGGCGTATGCGACGCCCGGCCCGAGCGAACCGGCCATCACGTGGATCAGATCGCAGCCGAGCATCTCGGCATACTCTGCAGCGCGCGGCAATCCGGCGCGAAATTCCTGTTCGCGGCCCGGCACTGCAGCCAATCCGCGATCGCCGCCTTCCCAATTGCCCATCGGCGCATCGAACAACACCATGGTCAGTCCATTGTTATCGAGGCGCGAGCGCAGCTCGTTGCCCGGGTAGTCGTAAGGCACCTGAAATTCCACCGCTTTGAATCCGACTGCGGCGGCGGCTTCGAAGCGATCGAGAAACGGCGCTTCGTTGAACATGTAGTGCAGATTGGCGGCGAATTTAGGCATGCGTCACCCGTATAGGAAAAAAAGGATTGCGCTCGAGTCGAGCGCTCGCCGCGGCGCGGCTGCACTATAGGTGTATCGCATCGAGAGCGATACATCGTATGCGCCGGGCGAACCTACGCTAATCGTTGGCCGAAGGGTCGGCTCCGGCGCCATCGTAGCGAAGCGGCAGGCTGACTCGGAAGGTGCTGCCTTGGCCTGGTGCCGTTTCCAATTCCAGACTGGCGTCGAGCAACTCACACACGCGCTTGACGATCGCCAGTCCAATGCCCTCGCCCGCGCGCTGATGACGATGACCGGATTGTGCGCTCAACGTCGATGCCCGCTTGATGCGCTGCTCAGGCGCGTTCGCCTGTTCGCTGGTGTGCTCGACGCTCTGCGCCTCGTCGGTAGCTTTCTTCAGCGCCTGCGCGATCGGAGGCACCGCACCGTCCGAAAAGCCGGGCCCGGTATCCTGCACGCACAAGACCCAACGCTCGGCATCGGGCACATTGCGCAGCGACCAGCTCACGGTCACGCCGCCCTGCTCGGTGTATTGCAACGCGTTGAGTATCAGGTTTTGCGCAATACGCCGCAGTTTCACGGCGTCGCCCGACACCGGCAGACTCGCCGGCCCGTCGCTATGCAGAAAAAGACCGCGTTCCAGTGCCAGCGCGTGCGTGTTGGCGCAGAGATCGCGCAACAACGCCGCCGCATCGAACGGCGCCACGGACAGCTGTTCTTGTCCGGCTTCGAGTCGCGCCAAATCCATCAGGGCGTTGAGCAGATCGTGCAGCGAATCGACGCCCGACTTGAGTAAAGTCATCATACGGTCGCGGGTACCGTCTGCGTCGCCTACACGGTGGAGCACTTCCGTCGCATTTTTGACCACGCCGAGATTGCCGCGGAGATCGTGCGCCGCCTCTCGCCACGCTTGCGCGCGCTGCTGCTCCATCTCGGTCAGCCGGCGCATTGCGCTTTCCAACCCTTCTACACGGCCGATGGCTTCGGTTTGGGTGAGCTTGGCGTACTGCTGCGCGCTCTCGCTGA
>JBDTMS010000060.1:0-10915 GCA_039934195.1 Betaproteobacteria bacterium | reverse complement strand
GTGGCCTCATCCTGGTGTAGGCCGGGCTACACGGCGTCCTCGCCCTCTTGCCCTCGGCCCAAATCACCCGGTCGCGCACGCAAGACTTGTTCAGAGCTTCCCTAGGATTGAGAAGTTGTCTTGCCAACGCGCTGTATTTTTTCGGCGTTGGCTCAACTGCCTATTAGTAATTTAGTGCAGCGCTTTAGCAACGGATGGGCCCTTTGCGAGCGCTTCTCTGACCTTGGCAAACGTATCGGTTAAGACCAAGTCCTCATCGCTCACCATATTGTCGTGAGTTTGCCCGGCTCTGAACAACAAATCGTGAGTGTCGAAATCATATACGGAGACGACGAAATAATCGAAGCGATACCAAACGTCCCAATGACTCTTATAGTCCACGCGCGCAACCAGCTTCGGCTTGCCTTCCAGCTCCGGAGAGAGAATTCCCGACCGCACTTTCACCACGGCTTTTTGCACTTCATCGACGCTGCGGGCGTTATCGAAAGATACCCGTGTGTAAACGTCGTTGAGATTCACCTTTAGATAGTCGAGGACGACATCGCCCTTTACCGCAAAGTTGAGGTTCTGGGGCAACGCGCCGGTCTCTTGAGCAACTCTCCACGGGTTCATGGTTGCATTGATCATCCCGAGGACGACGCCTTGCTTATCAAATAGCGGGCCGCCGCTGTTCCCTGGTTGCACCTCCGCAGAGACTTGAATCTGATTCGGGTTGTCCTTGATCCCGCTAGTTCCACTGAGCGAACCTTTACTGAACCTCGCGCTGTTGCCAAGCAAGTTGTCTATGGGAAATCCAATGGTAGAGACTTCCTCGCCGAGGGAATAGCGTTTATCGCTCCGGAAACTCACTGTAGCGAAATCCAGGTCTTCCGTGTCCCGTAGCTTGAGTACAGCGATATCTCGTTCTTTGTCGGTACCAAGAACATCCGCCTCAAGTTTGCGGCCGGCAACCCAAATCGTCGCCTCCTTCGCCTCTCCAATGACGTGGGCACACGTCATCACATGCCCTTTTTGAGAAATCAGAAATTCAGTCCCGTGCGCACCTTCCAACGGCTTATCCTTGTCGACTACCCTGACCTTAAGCCCCATGCTTTCAAATTGCTTGATCGCCTTCGGATTGATACCGCGCGGGTCGTCTTTTGGATTGATGAAGTAAACATCGTGGTAGTCCTTGATCGTCGCTTTGTCGTTGCGGACGATCTTGGTCGCCGAGACGCACGCGCACAGGCAAGTTGTTGCGAGAATCAAAAAGCCGAAGTTTCTCGCGCACACAAAATACCGCTGAAATGTTGTCACGACTTTTTCTCCTCGACGTTTGCTACAGGCTAGTCAGTCGCCATGTCCACGCGCAGGCCTCCATTGCTTCACACTAGGCTATCTACACGCCGAAGGCGATATAACTTTCGATCAACGAGGGCGACCGGGAGTGCACGGCTACGCCTGTACACCGGCAGCGAGGATGGCACGTACTGCCCCGTCTGCAATGTCTCCATTCTCTTCGCAGGTCCCGCTGTCACCATCACTATGTCGCCGGAAATAATTGCAGCTCCTTCCCGCCGCTGTGCGCGAGCTCGCGATCCACGCTGACGATGCCGCCAAAGGGGCAGGACATTTTGAAACTACTTCTTGTTCGCTCAGCAGACGCACTTCATACACGCTCGCCGGGGTCGCTTATAGTTCGGAATCGCGCTAAAGCATTTCCACTTTGCGGCCGAAATATAATTGGCGGTGCGGCTTGTCCAGGCTGCTTCGTCTGCCCACGCCGGCAGTTCCTGTCCCCGAAGACGGGCCATGTTTTTCAGGACGACACCGACACGTGATGCCTTCGAATACGCCGCGGCACCCTGCTTCGCTGTTCTCTGAATAGCCTGCGCCCGACTCGAACCCGCACAGCCAGATGCGCTGGATGAGGCCAAGCGCTCAACAGACTGACCTACATTCTTCAAACTCAGCGCGAAGCAGAGGCGGCGCTGACGTACTACGAACGCGCGCTCGCGCTGTAACCAAACGATGCATTCGCGCTCAACGGCCGCGGCGACGCGCAGCGGGCTCTGGGACGCGACAAGGAGGCGCCGGTGAGCTGTGAGAAGGCATTGGCAGTGACTCCAGACAGTGCCGAAGCGCTATGCGGCGATGGCGTTTTGCTGCTCGAGCGCGGTCAGTTCGATGCGGCACTAGCCCGCTTTGAACGCGTATTGACGCTCAGACCTGACTGGGCCGAAGCATTCACCCTGCACGGCAGCGCGCTGCACGCGCTCGGTCGCCCGTCGGATGCGCTGGCAAGCTATGACCGCTCGCTGGAACTGCGGCCTGGCTGTTTCGACACGTTTTATAACCGCGGCAATGTGCTGCTGGAGCTGGCACGTCCCGAGCAGGCGGTGATCAGCTACGAAAGTGCTCTCGCACTCAAGCCCGACAGCGTCGATGCATTGAGCAACTACGGAAGTGCGCTACAAGAAAGCGGCCGTCTCGAGCAGGCAGTGACTTGCTTCGACCGTGTTTTGTCCGTTCGCCCGGATTTCTTCCAGGCGCTGTACAACCGCGGCAACGCGCTGCTGGAGCTCAGCCGACCGCAAGAAGCGCTGGCAAGTTACGAACGCGTACTCGAACAATCGCCTAACTTCGCGCCCGCACTTATCGGCCGCGGGAATGCGCTATCGCGCTTGCGTCGATTGGAAGAAGCCCTGACGAGCTACCAGCTTGCCCTAGCCTTGTCCCCTACGAGCATCGTGACGCTATCGAATCGCGGTTACGTACTGATCGAGCTCGGCCGGTGGCAGACGGCGCTGGCCAGCTTCGAGCGCGCAATTGAACTGCAGCCAAATTACGTCCCGGCACTTATCGGCTACGGCGATGCGCTACAGGGATTGGGCCGCATGCAGGAGGCACTGGCAGGCTACGAGCGCGCGCTGGTCCTCGAGCCTACCTCCGTTGCAGGGCTGAACAACGCCGGGTCTACGCTGTTTCGTCTGCGTCGTCCCGAAGCGGCGTTGGCCACCTTCGCCCGGGCACTCGAGCTAGAGCCAAACCATCCATCGGTGCGCTTCAACGAGAGTTTTCCGCGATTACAAACTGGTGACTTCGAACGTGGCTTGCCTTTGCTCGAGTGGCGCTGGGCGGTGGGCCATAAGCAGCACGCCGATGCACTGCAAGCACCTGCATGGCTCGGCAAGCAATCGTTAACGGGCAAGACCATCCTTCTGCACGCCGAACAAGGGTTCGGCGACACGATTCAGTTTGTCCGCTATGCCAAACACGTAGCGGCGGCCGGTGCAACCGTGCTGTTGCAAGTACCGCCCACGCTCAAGCCGCTGTTCATCGATCATCCCGACGTAAGCCACTTGTTCGCTCAGGGCGAAACCCTGCCGCGCTTCGATTATCAGTGCCCAGTGATGAGCCTGCCGCTCGCATTCGGCACCCGTCTGCAAACGATTCCAGGCGAGGCTCCATATTTGCGCGCTGATGCAATCCGCTTGCAGCGATGGCGCGAACGCCTCGGAGACAAACATGGGCCAAGAGTGGGTCTGAGATGGTCAGGCAACCGAAGCCCAAGCGATAACCACAACCGCTCGATCGACCTCGCGGAGTTCATCAAGCTACTGCCTCCGTGCGCGCAATACTTCAGCTTGCAAGACCACGTCAGAACCGGCGACCAGGCGATATTAGCCGAGCGCACCGATATCACTCATTTCGGTGAAGAGCTCCAAGACTTCGCGGACACCGCAGCCCTGGTCGAATTGATGGACGTAGTCATCAGTGTGGACACCTCCGTTGCCCACCTCGCAGGCGCCATGGGGAAGCCGCTGTGTCTGTTGTTGCTTTTTTCGGCGTGCTGGCGCTGGTTGCTGGACCGAGACGATAGCCCCTGGTACCCGAGCGCAAAGCTGTTCAGGCAGCCCGCGCCCGGCGACTGGGACAGCGTGTTCGTACGGGTACGCGGCGAGCTTTCAGCGCTTCGCTGAAACTGCAGTACACGCACGGCTTCCCGCTTGCCGTGTCTCATGTGATATTTGAACAGACCGCGTTGCACGTCGCGATCAGGTTGGAGCGACACGACGGCGGTCGCACGCCGCCGCGTCTAGAGGATCCAGGCCTCTATTGATTCAGCATCCGTGGTAATCGCGTCTGACCCGGTATCCGTACGTTTGCAGATCAATGTTTATGTCCGGCCTAGCATGGCCCCGAATTTCGCATAGGGGTCGCGCCGCCGCGACGCCTTTTAAGCGTCCTCGTGGAGCGATTCGTAGCCCCCCGATTGTTTCTTGCGATGGCAAGGCTGCCCAAGTCGCGGACAACACGCGCCGGCAGCGCTGTTACACAGAACGCGCTTCCGCCATCTTGCCGGCCTGCTTGAGACATGACATCAGCGTTCCGTAGAAGGCTCCGAGAACGCTCCAGCCCCAGAACCTTTCCATAGACTGCAGTGCGCAATCCTAAATCGCTGCTGCGCTCATCCGATTTGCCAAGTGCCGAGCACTGCTCAACCAGCCGATTGCGCAACTTCTCGCGCGACGCCAGCGCATACATAGGAGCCTCCCGCGCGAGTTCCTACCTGATCTGCAGCCTGCAGGCCAGTTACGCGCTGCGCATACGCCTCATGCAGCTTCCCTCGCAGCGCCGCGATCTGCGCTGGCCAATGACGCACCTGCGACGAGATCGGCTACACCATTGCGATGTAGATGTGCTCGAGCTGGAGCAATAGCGCCGCCGAGTGCTGGCGCCGTCCGAGCAACAATTGCAGCAACGCGCCGTAGCTCCACGCACTGACTTCGTTGCACACCGCATTGGCGACAGGACCACGCATTGCGATTTGAACGAGATCGGAGACGTCGCTTAGCGCGCGCGAATAAATAGAATCCACAGCGCTGCACGCTCTGCAGATCTGCTGCAAGGTAGATGCAACGCGGCCATTCGGTGATTACGTCGCAAACTATCAACAGGCCGCGCCGAAAGTTAGCCACAACGTTGGCGAGCGAAATGTTATCCACGGTTTCGGTGGATAACATCGGGTGCGAGGCCGCGAAGCCTACACGGGCCGGGGCTTCTGCTAGTTTCATCAAAAATTGATCAGCGTGAGGTACGCGCCATGAGTTGCGTGCAGCGCGTGCTGCCGCGCGAAGCGCAGCCGGGGCGGATGTAAGTCGGGGCGGATGTAAGTCGAGTGGGATCGTCGTCGCAACGCCATTGCTCAGGCCTGACCCGTTGCGCTGCGTTGGTTGGCGCAGCAGAATTGATCGGCATGGATGCCTGCTAGATCATGCACCGAATGAGCGACGCACGCTCGACCGATGTGGACATGCGCGCGTTCGATACCCAACGTTACGCCATTGCTCAGGCCCGACTCCCAGTAGCCGTATTACAGGCGAGTTGGTTTACAGCTTGCGCGGGATCGGCGCGTGGTGCTCCAGGCAATCAGCGCGATGAGCAGCGCCTGCAGCGGCAAGCGCAGGACCAGCGCCCAGTACGGCACATCGAACAGATCGGGCCGCTGCAGCATGTAGATATGGGCCGGCGTCACGGCAATCGTCAGCGCGATGAGCCCGAGGCCCGCGCTGCGGCGCGTCGCTGCCGACAGCAGTCCGATAGCGCCGATTAGCTCGCACACGCCGCTCACCAGCACAGCGGCGCGCGGCCATGGAATATACGGCGGCACGATGCGCATCTCTAAATCCGTCGCAACGAAGTGCGCTACGCCCCCGATCAGAAACCAAAGAAACACCACCGCCAGGCCAACGCGTCTCCCTCGGCTGATATGACGTCGCTGCGGGATCGTGGGCCCGGCCTGTCGCTCTTCAGTCATATCCGCGTCGATCGCTGAACGCTCGTCTCAACTGAGCGCGTCGTGCTGAAAGTAACGCCATTGCTCACGCTTTGCGAACACACGCTTCGAACAGATCGATTGCTCGACGCGCAAACACCCACATGTTGGCTTCGCGATCGGCGCTACCCGTCTCGACTGTGATCACTGCTTCGACGGGACCGGAGACTGCGATACACGCATGGCCCGGTGCGTCGCCGTAGCGGTTGCCGCTCGGTCCGCTCGCGCCGGTTTCGCTCAATCCCCACGTCGCGCCGAGGTTAACGCGCACGCGCCGCGCGAGCAGTTGCGCGTACGGTTCGCTGGCCGAGCGAATGTTCGCAGTGTCCTGCGGGGTGAGGCCGAGTAGTGCGGCGCGGCCCGTGAGCGTATAAACAATTGCGCCACCTAGGTAATATTCAGACGCGCCCGGCACTGCGATCAGCGCGGCATTGATCAGTCCACCGGCGGACGATTCGGCGATGGCGAGCGTTTGCTTGCGCCGCTTGAGCAACGCGCCTACGGTGCTGCCGAGGGTGGTGAGCGTTTCCACATGCTTCTCCGTGGTCGAATGTGCGCCTTAAATTTTTCGGACTGAGCAGCGCTGCACGCGCGTGTGGCTGTAATTTCCCGATCGTCGTGACGGGGCCTCGACGAATCGGGTAGCCGCTGACCTCGTTATCTGCGTCGAGGTATTCGGTGGATTCGCAATGGCGGGTCGCCATCGCGGCTCTCTCCTAGTGCCGGTCGAATTGATCGTGATTTTTGCCAGCCATCTGTGCCTAACCTCGTCGACGCGTCGAGCGCTTGCAAAAGCGCATCGGCTTCCATGAGATCGTGCGTATCCGCGCCGTCCGAGAACTTGTGATAAACCCGCGCCAAAACGTCGGCTAACGAAGATCATCGAGCAGCGCCTTTGCCGCCAGCAAATCAGCCGTCGCAAAGCCTTCCGTAAATCGTTCGTACACCGGCGCCAACAATTCACACGCCTGACTCGTCGCACCTTGCGCATGCCATAACCGCGAGAGACTGGTCGCGCAGCGCAGCTCCAACGCGAGAGCGCCCTGCTTGCGCGCCCACTCGAGGCTTGCTGGTAGCGATCCTGCGCTGCGGTCAGCACATCGGACGCATCCTGCGTCAGCAGTAACTCGCCTTTGGCGCGGAGCAGCTCTGAGATGCACCAGCGCTGCTCGTGACGTTCCCAACGCTGCAGCGCTTGGTCGATCATCGCAGTGGCCGCCGCGATATCGCCTCCGGCCGCCAACGCTTGCGCCAGTTCCGCGTCGCCCGAAAATGCGGTGTAGCGCAGCGCCCAGCATTCGTGGAAATTGTTCGAAGGCAATATGAAGCGCTTGCAATCCTTTCGCGAGGTCGCCGCCGCGAATGATCAGCATGCCTTCGAACGCTTTATTAAAGCCGAACCAGTTGTTCAATCCATGCCGTTCGGTCGTCTCGCGCAGCAGCTGCAAATAACGTTGCGCGGCCGCGAGATCGCCATTGAGTAGCGCAATCGGGTAGGCGGCTTGCCCCAATGCGTTGCACAGCGACAGCGCGTGACCGATCGACTGCGCATATTCGACATTGAGGTCCGCCGCGCGCATCGCCTGATCGGGAAATCCCTGTAGCCAGAGAATTTGCGCTAAGGTCATGCGCGCCATCACCAGCTGATCGAATTGAAAACGAATGACGTGCGAGGCGTGCGCGGGGGCGACGCCGCCAGGCCCTACCAGTGTGACGAGCCGGTGCGCCGTCACTCGCTCCGTGATTTCTCGCAACTCGGCGTCGCGGCCAAACAGTGCAGACACGGATTGGCACAGGCTGGTCAGCGATGCCGTCGCAGCGGGAGTCGTCGCCACTGCCCGCTCCTCTCCAATCGGGCCGGTTCGAATCGCGCCGGTAAACTCATAGCCCCGGCCGGCAATTGTGCGAACCAGCTCGCGATCCGGCCCAAGCGCCCTCCGCAGCAAAGCGATCTGCGCTTCCAGACTGTTTTCTTCGACGATTTTGTCCGGCCAGACGCGGCTCATCAGATCGTCTTTGCTCAGCACGTTGCGGTCGTCTCGATCAGTGCCATGAGAACGTCGAATGCGCGGGCGCCCACCTCGATCGGCTGGCCTTGCGTAAGCAATTGGCGGCGGAGCGGAAGGACGGTGAAGCGGCCGAACTCGATAGGTGCGGGGTCGGACTCCGGGGTCATAGGCGCCGATTGTAGAGCAGTATTTCAGATCGCTTCAGGACGTTTCAGGTCGCCGCCCTCATGGGTAGCGCGAGTCTCGAGCGCGAGCCGCATTTCAGAACGATTAATCTTGTCGCAAGGATTTCGTAGGGCCGGAAGACTATGTTAACTGGACGCCTAACCGGACACCGCTGAGCTCAGCGGTGCAGAACAGCTAGGAGCCCACAGTGCATGCACAACAATCGCAAGCCGATCTGCCCTCGCGGCGCACGCCGATTGCGCCTTCGCTTCACGTGAAAGCAGCCATCGCCGACTGGCCGGCTGCACGATCGACATTACGCACCACAAACAATATCCGCGACAGCAGTACGAGCGGATTGATCGTGTTCGATCACAAAGGTCGTCTGGTCAAGGCCGACGCGCGCGCGGAGGTTATCCTGGGGGCGATCGGCGTCGAGGTAAATTGCACGCCGCGGCTGCGCATCGATGCGCTGAATACAGGAGGCACAGGCACGCTGGATGAGATCGCGCTGCCGCACTGGCTGGATCCCGGATGGATCGAGCCGATCATCGAAGGCAGCGAGCGGCTGGGCACCGCGGTCGTCATCCCGCAATTGCGCCCGGAACGCGCAGCGATATCGCATAGCGGTCTGCCGCCTTACAAGCTGCGCCGCGTGCTCGAGTTCATAGGCGCACATCGATCAGCCGATCGCGCTCGAGCAACTCGCCGCTGCGGTGGCGATCAGCCAATTCCATTTTCATCGGCAGTTCAAGAGCTCGACCGGCATCACGCCGCATCACTACATAGTCGAGGTGCGCGTAGAAACCGCGAAGAAGTTGCTGGCGACCACCGATCTGCCGCTGACGGAAATTGCGGCGCGAGTCGGCTTCGCAGACCAGAGTCACTTCACCGCGACGTTTCGCCGGGCAACCTCGACGACGCCGAGAAATTATCGCAACGCGAATTCGAGGTTGTGATCTCAAGCATCAGATCCGCCCTCTGTGCGATGCCCAATTCGCAGCAAAGCGCAGGCGCTCAACGGTCGCGCCGAGCTTCGCCTTTTGACGGTATGTGAGCGGACACGCCGAGCGGCGTTGTCAGCGGGCGTCGTCGAACACCACCAGGGTGCGCGCTTCGATGCTCTCGCGCGGAATAAATCCTCGGGGCGCGGCGGGATTGACGAATCCGGTGTGCGGCATGAAACGCGCGCGACCGTCGTCCAGCGAGTCGTAGCACTTCAACAGCAAAAATTCGTCCGGCTGCATGTCGGCGACGTAGAACCATTCGTGCGCCGGGTTGTAGCGCAGCGAATAGATCTGGCCGCTGTGACGCGGCGCCGCCAGATTCGCTTCGCCGAAATGCATAATGTCGGTATCGACAAAATCCTCCGGCGCGACACTGCGCGCGTCGCACACCGCCAGCGGATTATCCTGCACCGGGCCGACGATCGGCCGCCATAGATTGATGAAGGCGACCCGCCGGTTCGCCAGATCGGAGCGTCCCGCGCCGTCCAAAATTTCGTTCTTGCGCTTAGGTCCGGACCCTATCGTGTAGTCGTTGTGCGCTTGCGCCACCGGCACCCGCACGCCGATCTCTCCGCGTGCCGCGCGTACGGCGCTGCGCACGTTGTGGTCGAACACGATCACCGCGATCGCGCCGGTGAGCTCGCGCATCAAGGTTTCCACTTCCGGATAGTACTGTTCGTGCACCGCAGCCTCGTCGTAGAAATCGGCGAAGTTCGAGCGGCGCGTGTGCAGCTCGAACCCTTGCGTGTCGAGCGACAGCTTAGATGCGATCGGGCGCGCGTCGTGAATCGCAACAACGTGGTCTTCCGAGGGTGGCCGCGCCGTAGCGATGCCGCTGATTGGCGGATAGATGCGCACCTGCGCAGGCCCATCGAGCGGCCCGAGATAGGAAATATGCGCGTCGACCGAAGGGAGCGCGTCGAGATCGTGCGATCGCTGCGACGTTAGAATGGACATCGAAATTACTCCGACAGATGAGGTGCCGAACTACAGAATAGCGAGTGATCCTGCCATCATACGGAAAACAGTACTAACGGACCCGCGACGTGTCAACGAACCTTCGAGCTCGCGCTCAGCGCTGAGCCGCAGCCACCGTCTTGCGCCGGTAGTGGTCGCTACGACTTCGTCGCGGCTTTGTTCTTGAGCTATTTGCCCTGGACCACTTAATTACGCGCCGTCTGGTTTCTGCGAAGTTGCCCGCCATCCGCCTACGTACGGCGCGGCGCCTCTCATCGGCAATCGTCGTCGCGAAGGAATCCAAGCCTGCGGGCGCATCGCGCACGCCGCGCCGGTTTCGGCACTCTGGGCGTGTCGGCAAGCGCAACCTATAGCGACTCCACCGGCGGATTCACGGTTGCCGGCGCACAAGCGTTCAGCAAGCAAACGGAATCGATGACGTTCGGCGGGGCGACCGGCACCGGCTTCTATCGGCCGACGTTCACGGTCGACGGCTCATTGTTCAACGTCGGCAGGACCGAGGACGAGCTTGCATGTTTCTGCGCGACTGACTCAGGGCCGGCGTTCCTCGGGTTTCGCATTCAGAACAGCCGCGGGAGCATCAGCTACTACGGACCAGGTGGCTACACGACCGTGTTTCCGGGAATGTCGGTGAGCGGCGATCTTGCGACCGGGCTCACGGTTTCAGGCTCGACTACGTTTGCATTGAGTATCCCGATCACATTCGGAACGCCGACGGATATCAAGCTCGCCTTGTGGGCCGGAACGCTGGCCGGTTCGAGTGTCGGCCTGCTGGCGCCAAGTTCCGGTGAAGTGAATTGTCTGAGCACGGTTGCGCTGACGGGAATCGTCGTCACCGATGGCAGCAGCAATCCTCTCGATAGCTTGAGCATCAGGTCCGGGCTCCGGCACGCTATACGACCGCAACGGCGTCGTAGCCGTGCCGGAACCTGCAAACT
>JBDTMS010000059.1:0-10992 GCA_039934195.1 Betaproteobacteria bacterium | reverse complement strand
CGAAACGCTGCTCGCGTACTTCGAATCGTCCGCTGGGAATCGGTACTCGCCGCTCAAACCGCCCATAGGGGATTTCCAACCGCTTAATCGCGCCTGGAAAAGATTTCGCCGGCATCGGCCGCTCACCCTGGAGCACCAAACTGCCGCCTTCGATCGTGGCACGCACACGCTGCGGTGATACACCCGGCAGCGCGACTAAAATCCAGTAGTCGTCGTCCGTCTCGATAATGTCTACTGGCGGCTGCCAGCATGGTTGATCCGCAACCGAGCGCCCGGGCTCGAAAAAGTGTCGATGAAATCGGTCAGCTTCGTCGAGAATCGCGAGCGCCTGCGCCCACATCCAAGTCCGAGGATCGCGTACTGTCATTGGGTTCCTTTTAACGCATTGTTCGAGCGCGACTTCGCGCCACACGTCAACGCATATCGGGGTGGACGGGGGCTTTTCAATGGCGCCCTTCCGAGCGGTGAATGGTGGTCGGTGACGTTATTTCGGTGATCGGTGGAAAGCGGCGCGACCGCCGAAACGCCAAGGCTGGCGAGCGCCGTTCCCGGTGCTTAATTCGCTAATAACGTCTAGCCCCGGAACTGTTGGCGACTTATCGATACGGGGTTTTCGTAGCACTGATCAGCCGTACTTCGCTAACGGCGTCTAGTGCCGGAACTGTGGGCGCCTGATCGATACGGAGTTTGCGTAGCACTGATTAGCGATCGACACCATCAACCGGCGATCACTGGAGCCAAGCGGATATCACCTATTCTCGCCACCTAACAACGGCGCGAGCTCAGGATTGGTCATTACGGCTGCAACGGCTTGCTGCAGCAGCGCGCCGCGGAACTGGTCGAGCTTGCCAAAGATTGAGCGCGCTTCGTCGGCTTGCAAGAATTTTCGCACGACTTCGATCTCTTGCAAGCTGAAGGTGGTGGCGGTGCTGCGGATGATCGCCTGACGCAGCGCTTGTACAATCTTTGGATCGCGCAGCGCCGCGATGCCTTGGGCGCGCTGCGGCTCGGGCACGTTGTCGAGCATCTGATAAATCTGCCGCGTCGTCAGCTCGCGGTACAACGGAATATCGAACAGGCGCGCAGCGGCGGAGTCGCGCAGTTGCGTAGGCTCGGAATCCGCCGACCATGCAGCGCTCGCCGACCATAACGAGGCCAGCACCACAACCGCGGCGCATGCGAAAAAATTCGCGACAAGCTTATTCACGCGGAAGCTGAGCCTCGAGAGTCTGAATTTGTCGCTGCAGCTCTTCGATGCGCTCGATCATCCCAAGTGCAAGCGCGACGGCCGAGGGCGATAGCTCGAAATTCGTACGCAACCGATTCGCCGTGCGGCCGATGATGATGGAACGCGCCGCAAAGCGCCACTCGACCGGCCGCCGACCTTGCGGTGTGAAGACACCGTACTCGACCAGCTCGACGATCTCTGCGCTGCTCAACCCCGAAGCACGCTCGAGCTCATCGAGCGGAATCTGCACCTGCTCCTCGAGCCAAACTGCGTCATAAGAAGGCATCGTCATGGGCCGCTCGGATTAGCCGAAATGGGCACGCGGGTTGAACTTAGATGCGTTCTGCAATTCGCGGTACAGCTCTTTCTCGCGATCGCCGATCGCGGACGGAGTAACAATCTGCAGGACGGCGAACAGGTCGCCTTCCCCACCGCCGGGCCGCGGCAGTCCCTTATTGCGAAGGCGCAGCTTCTGGCCGGCGCGCGAGCCGGGCGGCACTTTCAGCGTAATACGGCCGTCGAGCGTCGGGACCTCGATCTCGGCTCCCAGCGCGGCTTCCCACGGGGCAACCGGCAATTCCAGATAGAGGTCGTGTCCGCTGACTTTGAACAAATCATGCGGCCGCAATTGAATGTTTACGTACAGATCGCCATTGGCCCCACCGCCGCGGCCAGGTCCGCCTTGCCCCGGTACCCGCAGGCGCTGTCCATCGGTCGCGCCTTTCGGAATGCGAACCTTGACGTTCTTCGTGTTACGCCGAAGTTGCCCGCTGCCATCCACTTCAGTTCCCGCGATCGGAACTTCAATCTCGAGCCCGCGCGCGACTTCCTCGACCGAGAGATGCGCAGTGACCTCGAAGTCCTGTCCGGGCATGCGCATCGAGCTGCCGCGTTGACCGCCGCCGAAGCCACGTCCGAGTCCGGAAAATAAATCGGACAGATCGATGTCGCCGAGATCCTGAAAGCCACCCTGACCACCCGCGTTTCCGGTGCGAAACTGCTGCTGCCAATCGGGCGGCGGACGAAAATCCTGTCCCGGCTGGTAGTAGCCCATTTCATCGTAGGCTTTGCGCTTCTCGGCGTCGCCGACGACATCGTAGGCTTCCTGCACTTCCTTGAATTTCTCTTCGGCGTTCTTTTCTTTCGAAACGTCGGGATGGAATTTACGCGCAAGCTTCCGATAGGATTTCTTAATCACCTCTTCCGCAGCGTTGCGCTCGACGCCGAGCGTTTTGTAGTAGTCCTTGTATTTCATCGTATGCCGTGGCGACAGAGGAATAAGAACATGGAGGCGATTTTCGCAGGTTCATCGCACAGCGTGGGGCGCAGTATCGCCGATGCGATCGAGCTCGAACATCCCGGTACTTTGGGGGCGTCGCGGGGACAATTCAAGCGGCACCGCCGGGCTACATCCGGTTCGTCCGGGGCGGTGTGGGACAGCAAAACTGCGACGTCCATACCCGTCGGCGATCGCGCCGGGCACGGCTAATTGACGTGCAACCGACTGTAGCGCGGCACGCGCGCCATTAGATATTCCATCTGGTCTTGCAGAATTCGCCGGTTTTGCAGGATCAGGTGCTCGTGGCGATTCGGCACGTACGGCGCGTAGAGCAGCGGCATGTGCGCCGCTTCTGGCGTACGGCCGCCCTTCAGAGTATTGCACGACCGACAAGCCGTGGCGACATTCATCCAGCGATCACGGCCGCCCAGATGCAGAGGAATTACGTGGTCGCGGGACAGATCGCCTTCGCGAAAGTGACCGCCGCAATAAGCGCAGATATGCCGATCGCGGCGATATAGCGCAGCATTGGTCAGATGCGGGTCGGTGTGGTGTTCGCGAACGAACTCGGAATGCCCTTTGATCGCGATAATGCTCTTGGTGGACAAGCTTGAGCGCTCGCCGGTAACGCGCGAAACGCCGCCGCGATAGGTCGAGACGACATCGCCAAGCGACCAGGCCACCATGTCGCGCGCATGGTAGGTGATGGCTTGTTCGATCACGAGCCATCGATTAGGCATTCCGGCCATATCCAAAGACAGAATCAAAGCCACCCTCAGCGCGCCTCCCCGCTCGACTGGAACCCGTTATGGGATCGACCTATTTGCTCCGATGCAGCGTTTGCGATGTAAAGTGTACAGCCGATGGGGGCTATGGTGATTCGCTGGACGCAGTCTCGATTCCAGACCCCGCAGGGCGAATCGATAGAGCCAACCTCGCAGACTATTGTCACGGAATTGGTACTCGCACCATTCTAGGGAATAACGCCGCGCGCGTGAACCCCATCACGCGCGCGGCGTCTTTTCGCCTACGACGAACCGTCGGTCAGCGAAAGAAGGCTTGATACGAATACCCTAAACGCGGCGTTCCGGTGCTCGCGATTGCATGCGCGACAGCAATGCTTCGAGCTGCCGATCCAACCCGGTCAAGGCTGAAGATGGCAAACCTTCAAGTGCATTTGCCAGCATGCCTGAGCCCGGAGTGGGCGCCGCACGCAGTACCCGAGCGGCTGCCACTGTCAAGTGCAAGCGCACGACGCGTCGATCTTCATCGCCGCGCTCGCGGCGAATCAGGCGTTTGCGTATCAACTTGTCGATCATGTTGCTGACCGTCGATTGATGCAAAGCCATGGCTGCTGCGAGGTCCGTGACTCGGACCCCCGGCTGGCGAGCCAGCTCGCGAAGCGCCCAGAGCTGAGCGCCGGTTACACCATAGCGACGCTCGACCGCGCTAGATTGCGGCCGGGATGCTTGCAGCACTTGGCGTAGCTTCTTAAGTACTTCGAGGGCTGCTACCCGCTGCCGGGTTTCTCCGGCGCGATTCCGCGTCTTGCGGATTGAATTTGTAGAAGTAGTAATTGCTTCCCTGCGGTTTGTTTTTGTAGTTTTCATGCCGCCGTCCGTTGGACTTATTATTATGAGGGCCTATTCTGCCACTTCGCGCGACGCTTATGCTGTTCTCCGCGATAGATTGACCTTGCTCAGCGCTACATTCACCTTAGTCGGCGCTGCCTTGACGTTACGCCGCGCTGCCTTTACCTTTTGAGACGCTCGTCCGACCAATGTTCATCATGTGACTGTCAGTCCGCACTGTCGGGCTCAAAAAATAGCCACTCGATTTGCGGAAATGCTTGCTTGAGCGCCGCTTCAACGCGGTTAATATCTTCAACCAGCACTGCGGCGCGCTCGGTTTCCCGCATCCGCGCCTTTACCGCAAGCATGATGTCGTTGCCGCGCTGCAGACTGATCAGATTGAACAGCTCCGCCACCTCCGGGCGGGCGGTGATGAAGCTCCGCATCTGATCTTCGAGATCGCGAGCGGCACTCTGACCGGTGATCATCGCCTTGATTTCGACCGCCAGGAGAACCGCAACCAGGATCAGCAGAACGCCAACTGCGATACTTCCGAGGGCGTCGAACATTGGATTGCCCGTGGCCAGCGTAACGCCTACCGCAATCAATGCGACGCACAAGCCAGCCAGCGCGGCGATATCCTCGCCAAGAACGACGATAAGATCGCTGTCGCGGCCTTCCCGAAAGAACTGCCACAGCGAGCCATTCGGAAACACTTTGCGAATCTCGCGGATGCAGCCCAGCAGCGATCCAGCCTCGAGAAAGATAGCAACGATGAGCACGCCGATAGCGATAAAAGGACGCGTCATCGGTTCAGGCTCGATCAACTTATGCGCGCCCTCGTAGATGGAAAAGGCACCCCCGACCGTAAACAGCAGAACCGCCACCAGGAAAGCCCAAAAATAAACCACGCTCCCGTACCCGAGCGGATGCTCTTGATCCGGTGCCCGTTTAGCTTCCCTCATGCCGCGAAGCAGCAGGCCCTGATTGCCGCAGTCCGCGAACGAATGGATTGCCTCGGCCAGCATCGCGCTCGAGCCAGTGAGCGCTGCCGCTACGGCCTTCGCCAAAAAAATACCGAAGTTCGCCGATAGTGCGTACAACACTGCCCGCGTCGAGCCCGATGCCATCTATCCCCCTTGCATCTCGACGGTCGTCGCGCCCCGCCGCGTTGCTGCCCTCGCATACATTCTACTCATTTGGATTGCTCGCAATCTGCATGAACAAATTGGATTCGCGTTTATAGAATCCTTCGGTGTGGAAGGTTTCGGACAGCTTGTACAACTCGTAGTCCAGGTGGTGACATAGCTCGTGCAGGAGGGTGCGCAGAAACGTGCGAAACGCGACGACCTGCTTGCGCGCGACCGTCCGCATCCAGACTGTGATCAGCGGCGGCGTGCCATCCTCGGTCGGTTCGTAGAGCCCGTGGAGCTCGCCCCAGTTGCCGCTCGGCCTTACGGTAAGCACCTTGACCTTGACAGCCGGAACCGCAAGACGCTGCGTCAGATCCGACAACAGCGCCTGGGCGACCGACTGAACATCCTTGCGTTTCTCGCCGGTCAACGCCCGTTCCAGGCACGCAACCGAGTCAGCGAAAGACGGGCCCGGCGGAAGGTTGATTCGATCGATGGCATCACTGCGCAAGTAGATCGCCTTGCGCGCCGGCGACAGGCGGGTAAAGTAAGCAAACGGCATTGGCGTATGGTACACGCAGGCGACGAGTGCGCCGCGCATGGAAATCCGGATTGCATATAGGGGCCACCGTACGTTACTCAACCCGCGGTCGTTTCTGACGCGGCGGGAACCTATGGCGGCGCGTGCCTTCCAATCAGCACGTTCATCAACCGGAGGGATAGCTTATGACGACCACTCGCAATATTTCAGCCGCTTCGGCGTTGGGGCGCACCGTCCTGGGCCTCGCGTTCGCCGTCGGTGCCTCCACTGCGTATGCTCAATCCGACGCCACCGGCGTATTCCCGGCGATCGATACCTGTATCGACGCCGCCCTGCAGCAGCAGGACGGCCTGCTACTCGGCTGGGAGGTAAAAAATCCCAAGGACAATATTGTTCAGCTCGACGTGCTGGCCTCCGACGATAAGATCTGGACGATGCAATGTTCGAACGGCAAGGTCAGCACTCCGGAAAAGAAGGTTGGCCAGAAAAAATATAAGATGCTTAGCAGCCGCGTCAAAGTTCCGGAGAAATCGGCGCGCTTTACCGCAGTCGGCGCTTATCCCATCGCCGAAGTTCGCGAGATGGAATACGACACCACGTGGAAGGGCCGCCCTTATTTCATCTATCAAATGAAGACGAACGACGGCCGCAACGCAACTGTCGAAGTGAACGCCGAAACCGGCCAGGTCGACCGGTCGAAGACTGAGCGTAAGGATTAGCAAGGCAAGCGTCGAGCTTCATAGGCGAACCTATCCATCGCACATCCAGGCTTTGCTAGCAATCGTATATTGGTAGACACTGTGGGGTGCGATGCGCCCGCCACCGCGATGCCCCAGAACAGCCCGCCCGACCTGACGGAGAATCCGCCGTCTAGCCGGGATTATTCCCAAAAATATATCGGAGGAACTCCATGCGACTGCACGTCCTTATTCCTATACTCGCGGCCGGTTTGTTCGCTTTCAGCGGCGTGACTTTCGCCGCTGACGACGCGGCCCAGATTCCAGTCAACAAAGGCAATACCAAAGCAGGCGATGGTCAGTCGGTCAACTTCAAGGGCAGCGCGCTGCCGCTTTCGGGCACCGGCATAAAAGTCGGCGACCATATGCCTTCGGTCACTATCACGGGCGCTGGTCTTGCACCCGTGAACGTTTCCGAAAATAAAGGTCGAGTGCGCATCATCAACATCGTCCCGTCCTTGGACACACCGACTTGCGATGCGCAGACCCACGAATTGGTGGAGAAAGATCCGGCCCTGGCCACCAATGTGGATCTCGTCACCATCAGCATGGACTTGCCGTTTGCGCAGGCACGCTGGGCGCGCGCCGCAAAGGCCAAGAACATGACGTTCCTGTCCGACTATAAGACCGGTGAATTCGGCAGCAGCACCGGGTTGTTGATCCAGCCGCTGCATTTGCTGGCGCGGACGGTAATCGTCACCGACAAGGACGGCGTCGTACGCTACATGCAAGTCGTGCCCGAGATTACCGAATTGCCCGATATGGATGCCGCGATGCAGGCCGCGAAAGCGCTGCTTTAAGCTCCCGGTAGTGCCGAATAAAAAGCCCCGCGATGCGGGGCTTTTTATTGGCGGAAGAGGTGGGATTCGAACCCACGGTGCTGTTGCCAGCACGCTGGTTTTCAAGACCAGTGCAATAGACCACTCTGCCACTCTTCCGATGACGCCTAGCCGATTTATAACGGCTAGCCTACTTGCAGCGCTCGACATGCCCTCTACGGGGACGTAGCCGCAACGGGACATTACCTTAAGGGGACGGTTCCATGGCGACAAGGCGCAACACGCCTATCAAAGGCGTATACCTAGTCGGCGATGTTAACCCGTAGCGGCGCCCTGGGCCACCCACCCCCGTTGCAACTTTCCGCCCACTGCCCTAGTCTTAGTCATTGAATGCTAACGACAGGGGAGATAAAACGCATGCAACCAGAATTACGCTACTCAGCCCAGCCGACCGTGCTGGCAGACGCACCCAGCCGCGTCCTGCGCAACACGTATATGCTGCTCGCGCTAACGATGATTCCGACGATTGTCGGCGCGGTCATCGGCGTAAATACCAGCTTTGCCTGGCTGGCCCAGTATCCGATCGCAGGCCCACTGTTAATGCTGGCGGTGATGATAGGTTGCCTATTCGCCGTCACCGCGCTTCGCAACAGCGTCTGGGGCGTCGTCGCGTTGCTGGGCTTCACGTTTTTGATGGGTTGGTGGCTAGGACCGATGTTGCAGGCCGCACTGCACCTGCGCAATGGCGCGCAGTTGATCGGGATGGCGGCGGGCGCGACCGGGGCGATCTTCATCGGGCTGGCGGGCTATGTCACCGTGAGCAAGAAAGACTTCGGCTTTCTCGGCAAGTTTTTGTTCATCGGCTTGATCCTGCTGGTGCTGGGCTCCGTCGCGAACCTGTTCTTTCAAGTACCCGTTGCGTCGCTGACCATGTCCGCCATTGCCGTCGTCTTGTTCGCCGGCTACATTCTTTATGACGTGAGCGACGTCGTTCACGGCCGCGAGACCAACTATGTGATGGCGACATTGCGGGTGTACATCGACATCTACAACATCTTCGTCAATCTGCTGAGCCTGCTGATGGCCTTCAGCGGCAATCGCGACTAGCATTGCCGTCCACGAAACGTGGGCTGCTTGAAGCAGCCCCGTTTTAGTCACCGGCGCATGAACGACGCGACCGACTCCACGTGCGAAGTGTGCGGAAACATGTTCACTACCCCCGCAGTCAGCAGCCGGTAGCCTTTTTCGTGAACTAGCACGCCGGCATCGCGCGCCAAGGTCGCTGGGTTGCAAGAGACGTACACGATTCGACTCAGACCGTCGCTGGGAAATGCACGTATGACGGCATCCGCGCCGCTTCTCGGTGGATCGATCAGCATGCGATCGATCCTTCCGAATCTTGCCATTGCGCTCACAGCGTCTGTAAATAGATTTGCTACCGCGAACTTCGCATTTTCCGCCAATCCGTTGTCGCGCGCGTTCTGCGCGGCGCGCTTCACTAGCGCTACACTGCCTTCCAGCCCGACCACGTGTGCGCCGCTGCGCGCAATCGGGAGGGTGAAGTTGCCTACGCCGCAAAACATATCCACGATTCGCTCGCCCGCCTGCGGTTCCAGCATCGCCATCGCCCGGCGTACCAGCATTTGATTGGTGCCTTCATTGACCTGCGTGAAGTCGGCCGGCTCGAATTTTATCGTGATGTCGAACTCCGGCAGCCGATAGGCGAGTTGCCGCTGCGCTTTGCCGTTGAGCGGGTGCACCGAATCGACACCGGCGGGCTGTAGATAGATGTCAATGGCGTGGCGCGATTCGAACGCCCGCAATGCCGCAAGATCGGTCGGCGCCAACGGATCGAGCACACGAAACGTCAACGCGTCGCCGAACGCACCGACCGCTACTTCGACTTGTGGAATTCGATGTGCAGTGGTCAATGCCGTCAGCAACTCGCGCAGCGGGCGAATCAGCGCCGAGATGTGCGGCGGCAGAACCGCACATGAATTCATGTCGACGACGCGATGCACGCGACGTTCATGGAAACCCACCAACACGCCGCCTTTTTCCGGAACATGTTTCGCCGACAAACGCGCACGATGACGATATCCCCAATAGCTTCCGTGGATCGGTGCGAGCAGGCTTTCCGGCTGCACTTTGCCGATGCGTGCCAGCGCCTCTTCGAGCACGCGCTGCTTGGTCGCGACCTGCGCGCGCGGATCCAGATGCTGCAGACTGCAGCCGCCGCAGCGCGCATAGTGCGGACAGCGCGGCGGTTCGCGCAAGCTGCTGGCGTGCAGTACGCGCTCCACATTCGCGAGATCGAAACGCGGATTGCGCCGGCCGAGCTTGTACTGCACGGTCTCGCCAGGCAGCGCGCCCTGGATGAAGACGACTTTGCCGCCGACACGCGCGATCCCGCGCCCCTCCTGATCGAGAGAGGCGACGTGTGCTATCGGCAGATCAGCTGGCATTGGGGGTAAGGTCCGGTGCGGCGGGGGCGCTGCGTTGCCAGGCACCGATGAACTCCTGCCAGTGATATGCGGTCGAGCGTGACAGTGCTGCATGCACGACGTCGAGCTCGCACTCGTACTGGTCTGCATTGAGCATTCCGCGCATCAATTGAAATCTGAGAAACACGAGATAGGTATTTACCGCATCCGTTTCGCAGTAGCTGCGGATCGCATCGAGCTCGCCGTTTTGGAATGCAGCCCACACCTTCGATCCGTCCATGCCGAGCTTTCCGGGAAAGCCGAGCATGCGCGCGATATCGTCCAGCGGCGCGACCGCACGCGGCTGATACGACGACAGCACATCCATCAAATCCAGGTGACGCATGTGATAGCGGCTGATGTAGTTATTGAATCTGAATTCGCGATCCTCATCGCCGAGATCCCAGTAGCGCCGCGCCTTCACACCGTGAACTAGCGCACGATAGTGCAATACCGGCAGATCGAAACCACCGCCGTTCCACGAAACGAGCTGGGGAGTGTAGCGCTCGAGGCCATCGAAAAATCGCCGCAGCAAATCGCCCTCGGTTTCGTCGCGATGGCCTAGCGACCACACCGCGAATTGATTTTCGTCACGCAGCGTGCATGCGATTGCAACGACGCGATGCAGATGCAATGCGAGAAAGTCATTTCCCGAAACCTGACGGCGGCGCTGAAACGCCAGCTCTGCCACATCGCGATCGCTCATGTCTTCCGGCAATCCGTGCACGCGGCGCAAGCCGCTGGTATCGGGCACTGTTTCGATGTCGAAGGCTAATACCGGAGTCATGAAAGAGAGTAGGCAATATCGCGCTTGAGCGTGCTGCGGTTGGATTCTAGCAGGTCGCACCGCGCCGTTTTTGCACTGAACGTTCGTGCTAACATCCAGTCAGATCCCTACCCGAGCCGGGACCTTGTGGAGGTCAAAGTTGGAAAGCGAAACGCGCGTGCAGGCCGCGCGCACAGTGGCATCCGTTGCGCCGACCTACGTACAGCATACCGGACTCCAGCGTTGGGTAATGGAGACAGCGCAGCTTGTTCGCCCCGATCGTATCGTCTGGTGCGACGGATCCGAGCAAGAATATAAAACGCTTTGCGCCGAATTGGTCCGCGCCGGCACGTTCCTCCCGCTCAACAATGAAAAGCGACCGCGCAGTTTCATCGCGCGCTCCGATCCGGGCGACGTTGCACGCGTCGAAGATCGCACTTTCATCTGCAGCAAACAAAAAAACGATGCGGGTCCG
>JBDTMS010000058.1:0-11033 GCA_039934195.1 Betaproteobacteria bacterium | reverse complement strand
CAACCTGCTTCATGCGTTTTTTACCGGCCTTTTGTTTCTCCAGCAGCTTTTTCTTACGCGTGATGTCGCCGCCATAGCATTTTGCAAGCACGTTCTTACGCAGCGCTTTTATCGTCTCGCGCGCGATGATATGCGAGCCGATTGCAGCCTGCACCGCGACGTCGAACATCTGTCGCGGAATCAGTTGCCGCATCTTCGCCGCCAAGTCGCGGCCGCGGCTCTGTGCGCTGGAGCGATGCACGATGAGCGAAAGCGCGTCGACGCGCTCGCTGTTGATCAGGATGTCGAGCTTCACCAGATCTGCCGAACGAAATTCCTTGAACTCATAATCCAGCGACGCATAGCCGCGGCTCACCGATTTCAGTTTGTCGAAGAAATCCATCACCACTTCGTTGAGCGGCAGCTCCCAGGTCAGCATCACCTGGCGGCCGAGATATTGCATATTGCGCTGCGCACCGCGCTTGTTCGTGCATAACGTCATCACCGGGCCGACGTAATCGCTGGGCAGAAGTATTGTCGCTGTAATGATCGGCTCGCGAATCTCCACGATCTTCGACGCGTCGGGCAGACGCGAAGGATTTTCCACTTCGAGCAGCGAGCCATCCTGCATCAGCACCTGGTAGACGACGGTGGGCGCCGTGGTGATGAGGTGCACGTCGTATTCGCGCTCGAGCCGCTCCTGGACGATGTCCATGTGAAGGAGGCCGAGAAAGCCGCAGCGAAATCCGAATCCGAGTGCCTGCGATGTTTCCGGCTCGTAGCGCAAAGACGAATCGTTGAGCTGCAGCTTTTCCAGTGCGTCGCGAAGCTGCTCGTATGCGTTCGAATCGACCGGATACAGGCCCGCGAAAACCTGCGGCTTGATTTCTTTGAAGTCGGCCAGCGCCGCTACGGCGGGCCGATTGAGCAGCGTAATGGTGTCGCCTACTCGCGCGCTCTTGAGCTCTTTGATGCCGGCGATGACGAAGCCGACCTCGCCGGCCTGCAGCTGCGTTCTCGGCAGCGCTTTCGGCGTGAACACGCCGACCTGTTCGCACAAATGCGTCGTCCGGCTCGACATCAGCAAAATCTTGTCTTTCGGGGCGAGGCGGCCATCCACCACACGGACGAGCATGACGACGCCGACGTAGTTGTCGAACCAGGAGTCGATGATCAGCGCTTTCAGCGGCGCTTCGCGATCGCCGCTCGGCGGCGGGATTCGGCGGATCAGGGTTTCGATGATCTCCTGCACGCCCTTCCCGCTCTTTGCGCTGGCGTGAATCGCGTCCTTCGCCGAGATGCCGATGATGTCTTCGATCTCGGTAATTACCCGCTCCGGATCGGCCGAAGGCAGATCGATCTTATTGAGCACCGGTACGACCTCGACACCTAGCTCGATGGCGGTGTAGCAGTTGGCCACTGTCTGCGCCTCGACGCCCTGCGAAGCATCGACCACCAGCAGCGCGCCTTCGCATGCCGCGAGAGAGCGCGAAACTTCGTAGGAGAAATCGACGTGCCCGGGGGTATCGATCAAATTGAGGAGATACTCTTGTCCGTCGAGGGCGCGATAACGGAGCGCGACGGTCTGCGCTTTGATGGTGATACCGCGCTCGCGCTCGAGGTCCATGGAGTCGAGCACCTGTGCTTCCATCTCGCGGTCGCTCAAACCTCCGCAGAACTGGATGAAGCGATCGGCCAGCGTGGATTTTCCGTGGTCGATATGCGCGATGATCGAAAAGTTGCGGATATGCTCCATTAGAAAGAAGGGCACCCGCGAGTGCCCTTCGCTGCCTCTGTAAAAGGCGAAATTCTAACGGAATTTCCCCTGCTACGCCCGCGTAAGTTCCGCCGTTCGCCAGCCGTGCGCGCCGGTATGCAGCAGGCGCGCAGTTAGTTGCCGCCCAGTTTCAGCGGTACGTACAACGACGCATCGCCACGCTTCACCAGCAACGCCACTGTGCGTGACTTGTCTGCGGGCGACAGCAGCCGGTTCAACTCGTCCGGCGTTTTGACTTCTTGATTGTTGACCGCGAGGATCAGATCGCCACGCCGAATGCCTGCTTTCGCAGCGATGCCTTCGGCGTTCTCGATGAACACACCTGAGGTGACGTTGAGCTCTTTCTTCAGATCGGTGGTCAGCTCCGACGCCGTCAGACCGAGCTTGGCCAGCGCTTCGCCCGAACTCTTCCTCGGCGGCGCCGGGCGTTTGCTCGCGTTGCGCTCGTCGGGGACTTCGCCGACGATGATCTGTAGATCTTTTTTCTCGCCCTTACGATACAGCTGCACTGCAGCCTTGGTTCCGGGACGTACTGCGGCGACTAGGCGCGGCAACTCATTGGAGCTCACCACATCTTTGCCGTCGAACTTCACGATGACATCGCTTGCCTGGATGCCGGCCTTGTCGGCTGGGCCGCCCTTTTCGACCGAATTTACCAGCGCGCCGGTTGCTTTCGGAAGGCCGAACGATTCCGCCAGCTCCTTCGTGACCTCTTGAATTACCACACCGATGCGCCCGCGGCTCACGCGGCCGCTGGTCTGCAACTGCTTTGCGACATCGATGGCGACGTCGATGGGAATCGCAAATGAAAGTCCCATGAAACCACCGGTACGGCTGAAGATCATCGAGTTGATGCCAACGACCTCGCCTTTCATATTGAACAGCGGGCCACCGGAGTTGCCGGGATTGATCGCGACGTCGGTCTGTAGGAACGGGACGAAATTCTCCTGCGGAAGCGAGCGGCCCTTGGCGCTGACGATGCCGGCGGTGACGCTGTTGTCGAAACCGAACGGGGACCCGATGGCAATCACCCATTCGCCGACGCGAAGCTTGCTGGGATCGCCGATATTGACGACCGGCAAACCGGTTGCTTCGATCTTGAGGACGGCCACGTCGGTGCGCCGGTCGCTGCCGATGACCTTCGCTTTGAATTCCCGCTTGTCGGTAAGCCGAACAGTGACATCGTCCGCGGCTTCGACGACGTGCGAGTTGGTCAGGATGTAGCCTTCCGCGCTGATGATGAATCCGGACCCGAGAGAGCGTGTTTCATAGTCTTTCGGCGGTTGCTGCGGCCCGAATCGGCGGAAGAAATCGTAGAACGGGTCTTCATCGCCGCCCGTCGGTGGGCCAGCTTGTCCGCGCACGGTCTGCGTAGTGCTGACATTGACCACCGCTGGCCCCTGCTTATCCGCCAGGTCAGCGAAATCCGGCAAATCCTTTGCCTGAGCGAGCAGAGACAGGGGCGCCAAAAACAGGGCTGCCAGCGAGAGTGTCCTCAGCATGTAGATGTTCCTTGTCGATCGAAAAAAGCGAGGGCGCCAGCATGGCGCGGCGCCGGACTCAGGTCAATGGCTATTGACCACGATAGGTCACCGCCTGGGCGAACTGCATTATGGTCAACGGTGGAGCCTCCCCCAGGACGGTGACGAGCTGATCGGGCAGTGGTCGGGTGTAGATATTCACTGTCCCCTGGTGCGACGCGCCTTCGTGAAAGCGGCGGGCGGTCGGGAGCGGCTCGATGAAGATCGAGACGGCGGCCAGGCCATCGGAGTAAACCAGATGCGCTACCGGCACTGGGCTGCCGGCTTTGACGCGCTTCATTTCGGTGATTTTCTTGAACCCCGGCGGCTCGGCTTTTACCGTCCAACCCGTGTCCACAGGCAATGACGAATCGTTTCCCGCCGGCGCGCTTCGCCAGTCCGGGTTGCCCACGTCGAAGCTAGGGCGAACGGAGTCGCGTGTGACGCCGGCGCCGATCGACACCTGCGTGAACATGAATTGCTCGATCGTGTGCTGGTTCTCGTCGAACATGCGTGCTTTGAGCAGCAAACCGGTCTTGGCGTCCATCCACCACTTGTGCCCGTAGCGAAACCCGTCGCGCGGCTCGAGTACCAGCGCCTGCGTGTCGAAGCCCGCGACGCGCTCTTGCTCGCCTTTGCGCAACTGGTAGAACTCGGTGAGACCTGACAACTGCTCAGGAAGGAGCGCCGGGAAGGTCTTGCGCAGCATGCGCTTTTCGCGCTTGACCACGCGATGCTCGCCGTCGAAGGTCAGGGTTTCGTTGTTACTGCGGACGATCTCGCGCACCGGCCCATCGAGCATCTCGAGCTTCTCCAACTCGCCGGTCCGATCGTTGAAGTGCGCAATGCGGGAGGTTTCGACGTGATCGCCATGCTGATAGACGAAGATGCCGATGTAGTTGAGTTCTCGAGCGGCGGTCGCAATCCGCTGCAGCCAGGCCAGACCTTCGGCCGGTGGCAGCGTATCGGCCAGCGCGGCGCCGGCACAAAATTGAAGTAAGGCGAATCCCGGTACTAGGGCAAAGCGAAAGCCAACACCCCTCATCGAGCCGCGCCCGCCTCCCCGCCAGGCGCGGCGCTGAGGTAGGAGCCACCCTGCGCGGGCGTGCCCGGCGAGAATTCCTGGTGCGCGATCAAATATTCGTCCATGCCATCGGTGGGGGCGGTCAGTTCCGCGGTCATAGGCTGTGTGGAAATCATCATCGGCCGTGCATCCGTGCCCGAATCGCTTGCCAGAACGCGCGGCGCCGTGGCCAGTACCGGAGCAGTCGCGGCCGCCAGCCGTGGTGCAACCGACGTCGTACCGTTAAGCGAGCTGAGCGCGAGCCACCCTACCACCGTGACACCGGCAACCGCTGCGGCCATCGGTAGCGCAAGGCGGGTTGCGCGGGCGATCATGCGCGTATGCGGAGCGATGATCGTCGGCTCGGCTTTGAGCGTCTCATGCACACGCTGGGCGAGACTGAATGTGCCGTTGCCTTCGTTGCGCAACACGTCTCGGATCAGATGGTAGGCGTCCCAGGTCTGCGCGAGCGCGGCGTCTTTGCCGAGCTTGCGAATCTCCGGGGCAAATTCCTGCCCTTCGAGCTCGCCATCCATCAACTGCGATATCTTTTCCATTCTCACCACCTCTTATCTTTGCTTGTCTCGAGCAGCGGCCGCAACCGCTCCGCAATCGTTTCACGCGCCCGGAAAATACGCGAACGCACGGTGCCGATTGGGCAATTCATCACCGTCGCAATCTCCTCATAACTCAACCCGTCGATTTCGCGCAAAACGATGGCGGTTCGCAACTCTTCGGGCAGTGCTTCCATTGTGTCGTTGACCGTCTGCGCGATCTGTTTGCTCATCAACTCGTTTTCCGGGGTATTGACGTCCCGCAGCTGATCGCCGTCTTCGAAGTTCTCGGCGTCCTCGCTGTCAAATTCAGTGGTCGTCGGCGCGCGGCGCCCCATCGCCACCAGATAATTCTTCGCGGTGTTGATGCCGATCCGGTACAGCCAGGTATAAAACGCACTCTCACCGCGAAAGGATGGCAGCGCGCGGTAGGCTTTAATAAATGCCTCCTGCGCGACATCCTCCACCTCGGCCGGATCACGAATAAATCGAGACAACAGCCTCGCCAGTTTTCGCTGGTACTTGGCAACGAGGAGCTCGAAGGCTTGCTTCTCACCCCGCTGTGCCCGTTCGACCAGCTGCTGGTCAATCTCGCGGTCACCCATCTTGCACGGTCGCCTGAAAGCTCACAAAAAAGCGCGAACTAAGTCGCGCGTGGGGGCTGAGTATAACGTACCCGCCGCTATCAGGAACCACGCTCCATGTGTCAAGCCAGAGACAGCCGGAGCCCTGGGTTAGTTCACGGCTTGTAGGTGTTATTCCCACAAGATCTCGTCTCGGCCGTCAGTGAGTGTCTGACAAAGGATCGGGTTGTAAGTTCGCTAGCCCCCGCCACTTCAGCCAGACCCGCAGCCGGCGGAATAGCGTGGGATCGAGGCTTCCTGACGTAACTAATATCGAAGTGGTACGCCTGCTCCCGGCCTTGCGCAGGTTTATTACGGCCACCAGGGGCGAAACAAAAGTAGACCCGTCTAGACTGTATTCGCGCCATTCACCATCACGCCGCTGAAGCGCAACCGCGCCGCCTTCGCGAAACTCGATTCCGAGCGCTGCGTTTAGGCCCGCACGATCACCGCGCATGCGATAAGCAACCGCCAGATTGATCAGGATAACTATTGTCGCCGGGATGGCAACCGGCATCGGCAATGGCGCCAGCCACAGCGCCATCAAAGCGATCGCATGCGCAGCAGTCAACACGATCCCTTCGATTCGAGATGGCGTAATCTGAAGACTGAGGCGATCTGGCATTGGCGGGGATCGCCTATATGTGAGCGTGAGTTATATCGTTTAACCTGTCGTTCTTTGCTTAGATTCTGCCCCGCGATGACCCTACCCGAATCCATCACCGACCGTTTACACGACGCTTTGACCGCGCGCGGCCGCGTCGCAGCAGATCATGCGACTCCGAATGCCGCATCTGCATCCGACGCACTGCCTTATGCGGCCCCTGCCATCGTGCGCCTGGTGGATGAAGGATTGCTGCTCGTATCCGGCGCCGACAGCCGCGAATTTCTGCAAGGCCAGCTTACCAACGATATGGAAGAAGTCACCGCTGACCAGGCGCTGTTGTGCGCTTACTGTACTCCGAAAGGACGCGTACTGGCGACGCTGACGATATGCAAATGGCGTGGCGATTATCTCCTGCAAATGCCCAGCGAGCTGGTCGATTCCGTGCGCAAGCGGCTGCAGATGTACGTCATGCGATCGCAGGTGAAACTGGAGGCTTTGGCGAACGTCGCAATCATCGGCGTGACCGGCGACGCCGGTGCATTGCTGCGCGACGCTCTCGGCCTTGCCACGGTTGACGAGTATCGATGCAGCGAGGGCGATGGCATCGTCGCGGTCGGGTTGCCGGGACGCCGCGTGCAATTGGTCGTCCCGGCGGACCGCTCGCAGTCGGTTTGGGATCGGCTGAGCGGGACAGCCACGCCGATGACCGAAGATACCTGGACTTTGGCAGGCATCGCGAGCGGCGTCCCAGTCGTCACCGCTGCGACCTCCGACCTGTTCTTGCCGCAAATGCTCAATCTTGATCTAGTCGGCGGGGTCAGTTTTCGCAAAGGCTGCTACACCGGTCAGGAGATCATCGCGCGGACGCAATACCTCGGTCAGGTCAAGCGGCGCCTGGCCCGCTTCGCGGGGGCGTCCGCAACGGTGGCTGGCAGCGAGATCTACAGTGGCGAGCGATCGGTCGGCACTGTGATCAACGCGGCTGTCGCGCCCGGCGGTGGATATGAGGTGCTGGCCGTGGTCGGCATCGAAACCGCCGATGCGCCGCTGCAACTCGATCCGCGGAATGGTGCGGCGTTGCAGTCGCTCGCGCTGCCTTATGCCTTGCCGCAAGCCACGCTCGAGCCCGATGCTTAGCTATTACATCTACTATCGTGTCGCGCCGGGGCGGGAACAATTGGCGCAGCAGAAGGCGCGCAACCTGCAGTCGAAAATTGCGCAAGGCGCCGAAGTGCAAGGCCGCTTGCTCACCAAACGCGGGGCTGCCGACGTCTGGATGGAAGTCTACGAGCATGTCACCGACGCGAATCGGTTCGAATCGACTCTGCAGGCCGCCGCGGCAGAGGCGCATTTCGAAGCGTGCCTGGTCGAGGGTTCGCAGCGCAATCTGGAATGCTTCGAGGCGGCCTGAGCGGTGTGTTTGATCCTTCTCGCGTGCAGGTCACACCCGGATTTTTCCCTCATCGTCGCCGCCAATCGCGATGAATTCTTCGAACGACCGACCCTGCCGGCAGCACGCTGGACCGACAACTCGAGCGTAATCGGCGGGCGCGATCTCGAGAAAGGCGGCAGCTGGCTGGCGGCCGCGTGCGGTGGCCGGCTGGCGGCGGTTACCAATTTCCGAGATCCGCACCGTCCCAATGGTGGAACCCGCTCACGGGGACTCCTGATCAGCGACTACGTTTCGCACGAACAGACGCCCGCTGCCTTCCTGGACGGACTGCAAAAGCAATCGGATCACTACGATGGCTTCAATCTCATCGTCGCCGATCGCGGCGATGCGTTTCACTTCAGCAACATCAGCAATGCGGTCACCGCTTTGCCACCGGGCGTGCATGGCCTCAGCAATCATTTGCTGAATACGCGGTGGCCGAAGGTCGAGCGCTGCAAGGCGGCAATGACGCGTCTGCTTACCCGGTCCGGCGAGACACTCGTCGATGACTTGTTCGCTGCGCTGCTCGATGCGGAAATCCCGCTGGACGCCGACCTGCCCGCAACCGGTGTCAGCCTCGATTGGGAGCGGCGGTTGTCGACCGTATTCATCACAGGTTCCGTTTATGGAACGCGCGCGTCGACCGTGGTGCTGATCGATTATGCCGGCGCGGTGACGCTGGTAGAGCGTCGGTTTGCGCCGGATGGCAAGCCGGACGGCACCACCGCGCTGCACCTGCCTGCGCCAAGTTCGGCAACCGCCGCGCTAGAACACCCGGCGCATGCTTCGATGGGGAATTCCCGCATCTAGAAATTCGTCGCCGAACGCGGCGAAACCGTACAACTCATAGAAACCCAGGGCATGCGTTTGCGCATTCAAAACGACTTCTCGCAACCCGCGCTCAGCAGCCAGCGCGACGAGCTCGAGCAGCAGCTTCGCGCCGACGCCGTTGCCGCGCCAGGCCTGCAAAACCGCCATGCGGCCGATGTGTCCGTCCGGCAGAAGACGACCGGTGCCGATCGCGGAACCGTCAGGCGATTCTGCCAGCATGTGTGCGCAGTCGACATCGATACCGTCCCATTCCAGCTCGACCGGCACGTTTTGCTCGAGCACGAACACGGTCTCGCGAACGCCGCGAATCTTCTCGACGTCGAGATCCCAGTCTGCGCGACGAACGCTGAAGAGCGAATGCATGCTCGCAATTATCCGGGAAATATAATGAAGACTCTAATCGTCTTTGCGACGCACGCGCGGCATGCAAAATCTATGGAATGACATCGAAGCGGGGCGCTGCAGAGACGATCTAGCGCTGCGCGTCTATACCTCACGCCTGCTGGGGCGCGATCGTGCGTTGGTGCTCCACGGCGGTGGCAATACGTCGGTCAAATCCAGCGGTGATGCGCAAGCCGCGCTGCTGTACGTCAAAGGCAGCGGTTCCGATCTCGCCCAAGTTACCTCGCGCGATTTCTCCCCGGTGCGACTGCACGCGGTACAGAAGCTCATCGATGCATCGGATCTCGACAACGACGGATTGATGGCGGCGCTGGCTGAATGCGTCGCGCAACCGAACAGCCCGCGGCCATCGATCGAAACGCTGCTGCATGCGGTGTTGCCCTGGAAATTCGTCGAGCACACGCACGCGGATAGCGTGCTCGCAATCACCAACACCGAGCACGGCGGTGCGATCGCGGCCGACGTGTTCGGCGAGCTGGCGCCGCTGGTGCCGTTTCACGCGTCGGGAATCGACCTCGCTCGCGCATGCTATGACGTGTATCGCAGGCACGCGACCGAGCGCACCATTGGCTTGATCCTATTGCATCACGGCGTGTTCGCATTCGGCAGCAGCGCGCGGGCGTCATACGAAAACATGCTGCATTTGGTCGGCCTCGCAGAAACCTATTTGCAGGCGCACGGTGCGTGGGCACTGACAGGCGACGAGCGCCCTGCGAAGTGGCTAGCGACCGACATCGCGAAATTGCGACACGCGGTATCGGGCAGCGCAGGGTTTCCGATGCTGCTGCAATTGCAGGATTCAGCACACTGGCGTGCATTCGCGCGGCGGCCCGATCTCGCGGAGATTTGCGAGGAAGGACCGGCAACGCCGCAGCACGCGGTGTTCGTGAAGCGCGTGCCATTGCTGGGAACGAACGTCGCGCGGTACGCCGATGATTACCGCAGTTACGTCGATCGCTATCGGCCAGGCCGAACGCTGCGCGAGCTTGCGCTCGATCCTGCGCCGCGCGTGATTATCGATCCGCTGCTCGGCGTATGGACTGCGAGCGTGGACGCCAATCATGCAGGCATGACCGCGGAGATTTTTCGCCACGACATGGAGATCATGAGCCGCGCGGCGGGCCACGACCGCTACCGAGGGCTGGCGCCCGCAGAAATCCTACACGCCGAGATCAGCTACGGCGGATTCGAGCAGCGGTTGCGGGCGCGATCGGCGACGACGGCGCCGCTATTGGGAGAAGTCTGCCTGCTGGCCGGTCCGGAAACTGTACTGAGCGATGCTGTCGGCATCGACCTTGCGGAGCGCGGCGCGGTTATCGCGCGAGTCGGTGTGAATGTGGATGTTCCGCGCGACGCGCCCTCGCCGGCGCTGCTGTGGCTTGCCGGCGAGGCCGCTGCAGGCTTGGACGTTCTCATCAGTCGATTCGGCGGACTCGACGTTGTAGTCTTGAATGAAGGCTTCGAACACTGGCTCACGCTGGCGCTCGCGCTGTTAACCTTCGCGCCACACGGCGGTCGCATCGTGCTCATCGGCCGACAATCGTGGTGCGCGAAGGTTGCGATGACGGCGCAGCGGCACGGCGATTCCTCGCACGTTCGGATGTCCTCCGTCGCACTCGATGACCGCCCGATCGAATCGCAGCCGGCGGAACTGGCCGCTCGCATCGTCGCGCTTTGCCTCCCGGTGGCGCAACAACCAGCCGAGCAAATCAATGGCGAATGACTTCCCCGGCTCGCCGCAATCCGCGTCGTCGCGCTGGCATACATTGGCGTGGCGCGATGGGGTGCTCGAGCTGATCGACCAGCGCGCCCTGCCCGGCGAGCTCAAATATTTCTCGTGCAACGATGCCGGCGACACTGCGTATGCAATTCGCAACATGGTCGTGCGCGGCGCACCAGCAATCGGCTGCGCCGCCGCTTACGGTGTGGCACTCGAAGCGATGCGACAACGCTTCGCACCGGCGGATCTGTTCATGCAATCGCTGATCGCTGCGTTTCAGTTGCTGGCGGACAGCCGGCCGACCGCAGTCAACTTGATGTGGGCGCTAGATCGGCAGCGGCGTACGCTCGATGCGGTAACGGGTGCGCCGCCCGCAGAGATCGTGCGTGCACTGGTTAGCGAAGCGAATGCGATCTTGGCCGAAGACATCGAAGTCAATCTGGCAATCGGCCGCCACGGTGCTGCGTTGATTCCGGACGGCGCCCGCATTCTCACGCATTGCAATGCCGGCGCGTTGGCGACCGC
>JBDTMS010000057.1:0-11113 GCA_039934195.1 Betaproteobacteria bacterium | reverse complement strand
GGCGCTGGAACTCGTTCTGGGTGCCGCTGCAAAGCGTCGTCGAATTCAAACGCGATGTGTATTTTCAGGCGCTGTCCGAGCTGTCGCGCTTTCTGCCCAGCGTGGTCGAGGGCCGCCCTACGACGCCGTTTCCCCATACCGGCGAGTCCGAATTCAAGGCCGTTTGATTGCCAACACCGGGCTGATACCGGCCCCGGCCGACGACTCTAGCGTTTGGTCCCTGCACGATTGAGCCTGCATCGCTTGATCCCGGACCGCTTAAACCCGGACCGCTAAAACCGGGACCGCTAAAACCGGGACCGCTAAATCCGGACCGGTAAATCCCGGTTCGCGAAGTACCGGCCCGCGAACTCCCGAATCGCGAAGTCAAGGCGCGCGCACGAACTGCAGTGTCTGGTCCGACGGCGCGTGATCGGTCGCGATGAGCACGTGGAACCGGACGCCCTGCGTATCCCAATATTCCGCGGCTTCTTCGAAGATCTCCAAAGCAGTTTGAAACTGATGCGGCGCGCTTCCCGCGAACGCATCCACGTTACCCAGTAGTACCAGATACGCCTGGGCGGGCATCCAGGTCAGATCGGTCACGCAGTCCGATAGCGCATCCCAATTCATTCCGAACCAGACCGGACATTCAAGCGCTCGCCCGGCCGCACGGAGAAAGGTCCTCTTGTTGCGAACCCTGGTGGCGTCGACGCGAATTGGGCGCACCCTCGCACGTCTGCACCAGTGCTCGATCGCGTTGCCGCGCCAGTCGCCGGTCAACAAGTAAAGGCCTGACGGCGCATGCCCTAACAGCTGCGCAAAGCGGTACATGTTCTACTCAATGATTCGCTGAAGATGTCGATAATGATCATAGGTGTAGTACAGCTCGCCCGGCTGCCCGGAGATGATACGGCGCGCGGCACGGTCGCGTGAGCCGGGGGTGGGCACCGTGTACTCATGATAGTAGCCGTAGGGCTTGCGCGGCAGGCGCCGCTCGCGGTTGCTGAATACGCTGCCATCTTTGCGATAAGGAAAGGGCCCGCCGCTCACGATCAGCCCGATCGTGGCACGGGCCTCCGGCGGCAAACTGGCTAGGTGGACGGTACCCGAATCGTCGAGCGCTCCCTCGCGGGCGAGCACCCGCCCGGGTGTGGCAACGACGCTGAGTGCGACCACCCACACCAGAGCAACGCGCAAGACGTTGCCGATAGAGCCGCTGGCCCACGTCGCTTGCTTGCGACGGGCATAGACACGATTTTGTGCGATGGTGCTCGACCTACCTGATGGCGTGATTTGGTTGGTAACGCAACGTGCCCGCTATTGGTAACGCGACGCGCCCGGCATTACGGAAGCGAACATGCCCGGCGTCACGAAAGTGGGACGGCAAAAAACGCGCTAGCGAGTAAACGCGATTGTTGGGCCGCGATTCACAGGCTCGGCGGGCTCAATGGAGCTTAGCGATTTTATAGTTGCGAGACGAAACCTACGTGACACCGGTGCCCCGACCTCAGAATCCGACTCACGCCTTCAGCCTTATCGCGCTGGCACTCAAAGCAGGATCTACACTTGGACATACGACGCAGCGAGTACGACGTAAGCAACAGAGTCGACACCACGAATCCGGTGGCGGTCGAGGCTGCGGTGCGTGCGCTTTTCGAGGATCTATACCCGGCGGCATCGCCTGCCTTGCTGATGCGTGCGCTGCACGATTGCGCTGCGCTTTATCGCGGCGAACATTCGGGCTATCGTGCTTGCGATACGGCTTATCACGACATACAGCACGTGCTGGACGTGACGCTCGCGATGAGCCGCATGATGGATGGCTATGAGCGCGCGCGCGACCACGCCAAACCGATCGGCCCCGAGCTGTTCAACTTCGGTGTGATCACCGCGCTGTTTCACGACATCGGCTATCTGCGTCATCGCAACGACACGCACAGTCGCAACGGCGCCGAATACACGCTGACCCACGTCAGCCGCGGCTCGCGTTTTCTCGAGCAGTACATGCCGAAGCTCGGCATGCAGGAGCTGGCATCGACCGCTGCCAAAGTCATCCATTTCACCGGCTACGAAATCCCGGTCAACCGCATCGACTTGGCCGATCCAATGCATCGTATGCTCGGCAACATGCTCGGCAGCGCGGATATCGTCGCGCAGATGGCAGACCGCTGCTATCTGGAGAAGTGTCGCGATCGGCTCTATCCGGAATTCGTTGCCGGCGGACTCGCAGGCCAGCATCGGCCTGCCTCGCACAGCGGCATCAGAATGTTCGCTTCGGTGAACGATCTCCTGTTCAATACGCCGGGTTTTTATCGCTCGGCGATGCAGCGACTGACCGAGCAGCTTGGCGGCGTGCATCGGTACTTGCGCGCGCATTTTCGCGGCGACGATTTGTATCTCGATGAAGTAGTCAAGAATATTCGCTATGCCGAGCGGGTAGCGAAAGATGAAGACCTGTCATTGCTCCGCCGCTCGCCGCCGCCGTCAGTGCAGACAGCGACGCGCGCGCCCGTGGTATCCGCACACAGCATTGCCGCCCCGGCTGCCTCCGCACTAATAGGCAATCGACACTAACCTGAACGGTTACGCGAGCATCCCGTGCTCTACGCGACCTCGAGCATGATCTTGCCGATGTGCTCTCCCGATTCCATCAGCGCATGTGCCGCCGGCGCTTGACTGAGCGGGAAGGTTTTGTAGATCGCCGGCTTGATCTTGCCGGCCTCGATCTTCGGCCACACCAATTCGCGTAACTTCGCTGCCATCGCGCTCTTGAATTCCACCGAGCGCGGACGCAAGGTCGAGCCGGTAACGGTCAAGCGCCGGCGCAAAATATCGTTGAAATCGATCTCTGCCCGGTTGCCGCCGAGCAGTGCAATGATCGACATGCGGCCATCCTCGGCCAGTGCCTTCAGCTCGCGCGGCACGTAGCTTCCGGCGACCATATCGAGGATCACGTCGACACCCTTGCCCGCGGTGAGCGACTTGACGACTTCGACGAAATCTTCGGTGCGATAGTTGATTGCACGCTCCGCGCCGAACGCTTCGCACGCCTTGCATTTTTCCGGCGAGCCCGCAGTAGCGAACACGCGATGTCCGAATGCGTGTGCGAGTTGGATCGCTGTTACGCCGATGCCGCTGCTGCCGCCTTGCACCAGAAACGTTTCGTCGCCGCTCAGTTGCGCACGTTCGAATACGTTGATCCAGACGGTGAACATCGTTTCCGGCAGCGACGCGGCTTGCGTCAAAGTCCAGCCTTTCGGTACCGGAAGACAATGCCGTGCCGGCGTCGCGCAAAACTCAGCGTAGCCCCCGCCGGGCGTTAGCGCGCAAACGGCATCGCCGATCTGCCATTGCGTAACGCCTTCGCCGAGGGCAGCGATGGTGCCGGCGACTTCGAGGCCCGGCAAATCAGACGCATCGGGAGGCGGCGCGTAACTGCCTGCGCGTTGGAAACAATCCGGCCGATTTACGCCAGCCGCAGCAACTGCAATCAGCACCTCGCCTGACTTAAGCGCGGGCACCGCACGAATCGCCGGTTGCAAGACTTCCGGACCGCCTGGACGCGATATCTCGACTACCTGCATTGTTTGCGGAACGGGTTTGCGCATGAGCCCTCGCCTGAACGAACATGAAGAGCGCTAGGTTATATCACCTGCCTCGCGCTTCTCACAACCAGCGTGCGTTTGCGAGGCCTATCCGGATGCGGCATCATGATTGGCCGATCGCGCACATCGGCACGCTCTCTCGTAAGTTTGACGACAAGCGCATTCATCTTTCGAAGGATCGACAATGGCATCTGATAAGCGAGTTGCAGTCGTAACCGGTGGCTCGCGCGGCATCGGTCGTGCAACCGCGCTCGCGCTGGCGTCGGCCGGCTATCGCATTTTTATCAGCTATCGGGAGCGCGAAGCCGACGCGCGCGCGGTCGTCGAGAAGATCTCGAGCAGCGGGGGCGATGCCCGCAGCGCGCGTGCGGATGTCACCGGTCCAGCAGACGCGCGTACGCTGATCGAGGCTGTAGTAGCGGCATTTGGACAAGTCGATGTGCTGGTCAACAACGCCGGCACGCATCTGCCGGGGGTCAAGATCGCCGACACACCGCCCGATGAATGGGCGCGCATTCTGCGCGTTAATCTGGATGCGCCGTTTCATCTGGTGCAAGCAGTGCTGCCGCATATGCGCAGGCGCGGCAGCGGCCACATCATCAATCTCTCGTCGAACGTAACCAGCCGCATGCCGGCAGGCGCCGGGGCGTACACCGTGTCGAAAGCCGGACTGGACGCGTTCACCCGTATCTTGTCGAAGGAAGAAGGTCCGAACGGTATTCGCGTGAACGCGGTCGCGCCCGGACCGATTCGAACTGACATGCTGGCCGAAGCGATGGACAAACTCGGGAGCGAGCGCGCCGATGCGTTCGTCAAGTCGGTTCCCCTCGGGCGCAAGGGCGAGCCGGAAGAAATCGCCGCGGTCATCGCATTCCTGTGCTCCGATGCAGCCAGCTACGTCACCGGTCAAGTGATCTACGCTAACGGCGGCGGCCCGGGGGGCTGACGGCGTTTTCTGCACCGTCTGGTACGACAGTTGCAGCAAACGCATCTCTCCAATCATCAGGGCGCCAATCATGTACAAGCGAATTTTTCTGATCGCGGCAATCGCGGTTCTGTCGGCATGCGCTTCGCAAAAGCCGCGGCCCCCGGCTCACACGGCGCCGGTGCCGCCGCCGACATCCCAGCAAACGCCGCCCGCGACGATCGAGGTGAGCGGATCCGAGCAGAGAATTATCCAGGCGACCAACGCATTTCGCGCCGAGAACAAGCTCGCTCCGCTGAAGCCGAAAGTGCAGCTGATCATCACCGCCCAGAACCATGCGCGTAACATGGCACGGCAGGACAAGTTCGGCGACACCGACAAGAACGGCCACGTTCTCGACGGCCATGGCTTTGATTACCGGATTCAAGTCAGCGGTTATCCATTCGAGCGCGTCGCAGAGAATGTCGGCTATCAGCTCCGTCATCAGGACGCGGTTGGCGACATGATGACGGACTGGAAGAAATCGCCGGGGCATCGCCGCAACATGCTGATACCCGAGCTCACCGAGATCGGCACCGGTGCGGCGCAGGGGAAATCCGGGCGCTGGTATTTCGTGCAGGTGTTCGGACGCCCGCTGCCGGCGAAACAAACACAGCTGGATGAGGTATTCGTCGTTGCCCAGCAACGGCACTAAGCCGCGCGGCCGCTGTCGTACCGTTATCCGAAGAACACTAGGACCGCTTCCGCATGCTAAGTCAATCGAGACTAACGTCGTGCTCGCCCGCTGCGATTCTCCGCGCATCCCTGCTCACGCTTGCGTTCGGCATCGCGCCTGCCTTGGCTGATAGTCAGGCGCCCGGCGTCTCCGATGAATCGATGCATAACGCAGCAACGCAACAGCCCAGTGCGAATGAAGGCGGCGCTCAATCGCTACTCGGCGCCGAAACCGATGATCCGGCGATCTCAGCGCCGATCATTATCGAGGCCGACCCGATGAATGAAGAGCCGACGCTCGATCAGCTGATGCATCGGTTTCGCGAGGCGCTCGGCGCTCCGCCGAGCTATGTGATCAGCGAGCGACCGCTGGGGGGCGAGGGTCTCGAATTTCACACGCGCTATGGGCGCTTTTGCGTAAAGACGCCCGCTGTCCAAATGGGCGGGCCCGGCGGCGACGTCACGCTCGCATCGCGTTGCGCTTCGTTTTAGTTAGGTTTTAACGCGCGCCACTTCGCCGCCCGGGGCGATACGCGCTTCTACTCGATGCGGATTTGTTCCAGCGCCGCGCGTAGATTTGTGTCGAACGGCGTTGGGCGGCGACTCGTGCGATCAACGTACACATGCACGAAATAGCCTTGCGCCGATGCGGTTTGCTCTTCGTTGCGGAAAATTCCGATCTCATAGTGCACGCTCGTATTGCCGAGCCTCGCGACGCTCAAACCAACACTCACCGCGTCAGGGAAGGCAATCGAGGAAAAATACTGGCAGCTGGTTTCCACCACCAACCCGAACGACGCACTGCGCGCGATGTCGAGCACGCCTCGCTCGATCAGATATTGGTTTACCGCGGTATCGAAGTACGAATAGTAGACGACGTTGTTGACGTGACCGTAGACGTCGTTGTCCATCCAGCGCGTCGGGATAACTTGGAAGTGCCGGTACGTCGCGCGAGTGCGCGGACTCGCCCGTCTCACCGGAGTGCTCTTGGTCGCAGACGCTTGTGTCATGCTTGCGTCACTGAGCAGGCATCTGCGCAACCGCGTCGGTGCGTCGACGCATGCGCTTCCAGTCCACCGCCATCAGTCCTGCAGCGACGATCACCAGCATGCCCAGCAGCGACACTGCATCGGGCAACTCGTGGAATACCAGGAACGCCAGCACCGTCGACCATAGCAGCTGCGTGTAGACGAACGGCGCGAGTGCGATGGGCGACGCCAGCTCGACCGCGCGAATCAACAGGAAGTGCCCGAAGCCGCCGAGACAACCGATCGCGATCATCAAGCCCGCTTGCGTAAGCGTGGGCGTTACCCATGCAAACGGCAGTATGGCGGTGGTGATGATGGCGCCGACTAAAGCGGTGTAGAACAAGCTGGTGAACGGATTTTCGCGGCCGGCGAGCTTGCGCGTCACGATCTGATACAGCGCAAACAGCATTGCAGTGGATAGCGGAAACACCACGGCAAAGGTCAGCAAGCCGCCGTTCGGGCGAATGATGATCAGCACGCCGGCGAAGCCCAATATCACCGCCAGCCAATGCCGAGCGGTGACGCGCTCGCCGAGCATCGGCCCCGATAGCGCGGTGACGATTACCGGCGCCACGAAGCTGATCGCGGCGGCTTCCGCGAGCGGAAGGTACTGCAGCGACAAATAGAAAAAACCGGTGCTGCCTACCAGAAGCAGACCGCGCAGGGTTTGCAGACCAACCCGCTTGGTCTTGATCAATCTCAATCCCATGCGCGGCGCGAACAGGATGAGCATGAACATCAGATGCACCGCGTAGCGCGCCCAGATCAACGGCTGCAGCGGATACGACTTGAGTGCGAGCTTCGCGAGTGTGTCCATCGATGAGAACAAAAACACCGCCAGCATGATCAGCATCACGCCGCGCAGCAGATGCGGATGGTGATCGTGTCCAGCTGTCATTGCGCGCGCCCAGTGCCAGCCGAGCCCTTGACCTGGACGACTGCGCTCGTGCTCGACTTTCTCGCGAGTGCGTCGCGTCCGGCAAACTGCGCAGCACCGGCGAGCTGTTCTTCGATACGCAGCGCTTCATTCCACTTCGCCATGCGTTCGGAGCGCGCGAACGATCCGACTTTCAGCTGACCGGCATTCCATCCGGTTGCCAAATGCACGATCGTGACGTCCTCGCTCTCGCCCGAGCGGGCGGAAACGATAGTGCCGAAGCCGAGGCGCTGTCCCGCGTCCAGCGCCGCTTTCGTTTCGGTGATCGTTCCGGCTTGATTCGGCTTGATCAGCACCGCATTGCAGGCACCATCGCGCGCGGCGTTGTCCACCAGCTGAGCATTGGTGACGAGATAGTCATCGCCGATGATTTGTACGTTGTCGCCGGCGGCACGAGTGAAGCGCGCCATACCTTGGGCGTCGTCCTCGGCCATCGGATCCTCGATCGACACGATCGGAAACCGGTCCAGCCAATCCAGAAGCATTTGCGCCAAGCCGTCGCTGTCCATGTCGCGCGAATCGAGTCCGAGGCGATAGCGGCCGTCGCGGCGAAACTCGGATGCGGCGATGTCGAGCGAGATTGCCACTTCGTCGCCGGGAACGTAGCCCGCCCGTTCGATCGCCCGTACCAGCATTTCGAGCGCCTGCTCGTTACTGGTGAACGCAGGCCAGTAGCCGCCTTCATCAGCCACGCCCTGCAGCAACCCGCGCTCCTGCATGAGTGCGCCGGCTGCGCGATACACCTCTGCCGTCATGATCAGCGCTTCATCGAAGCTCTGCGCAGATAGCGCCATCACCATGAAATCTTGAATATCGACGCGGCGCCCGGCGTGCGCGCCGCCGCCGAAGATTTGGATTTCCGGCAGGGGAATACGCATAGGTTTGCCGCCGGACAAATAGCGATAGAGCGGCTCGGCGTGCGCAGCGGCAGCCGATTGCAATACCGCCATCGACACCGCGATCGTCGCATTGCCGCCGAGGTGTGCTTTGTTCGCGGTACCGTCGAGCGAGATGATGCGCTGGTCGACGTCGGCTTGCTGGGCTGCGTTGAACCCGAGCAATTCGTTTGCGATCGCGCCGTTGATGTTGGCGACCGCGTTTGCAACGCCCATACCGCCGAGCGCTGCGCCGCCGTCACGCAGGTCGATCGCTTCGCGCGATCCACGCGATGCACCCGCCGGCGCGATAGCGCGACCGATCGCACCGCATGCGAGATGGATCTCAGCTTCGACGGTGGGACGCCCGCGTGAATCCCAGACGCGTCGGCCGCGTATTGCTGTGATGGTGGTATCAGGCACCGTCGAATAGGCCAGGGTTCGATCGCGCGAGAGATTGCAGCGCAGCGTTCCATGCGCTGCGTATTTCGGCGAGCTTATCGGTTGGCGAGAGCAGGAAGCGTTTCGCGACGTCGCGCACGACGGTGCGTTGCCATTCCTGCTGGATATATTCGACGGGCGATTTGCCATCTACCCGTGCGAGCAGCAGCCCGGGCAGCAGATGCGCGGCGCGTTGTTCGAGTTGTGCGACAGGCTCCCAGCTTACCTCAACGCAATACGCTCGCGTCAGCGCGTCGAAGCAATCCAGAAAACGCGCAGTCCACTGCGGGCGCCAGGTGCACTTGAGCAGCAGATGGTTGAGACAAAACGCCAGGTCGAACGCGGGGTCGCCATACCACGCGCATTCCGCATCCAAAAAGACCGGGCCACTGGGTCCGATTAGAATGTTTTTCGGGCTGACATCGCCGTGCACCAGCGCAGTTTTGGTACGTCCGGTGACGCCGATCAACCGGAGCAGCTGCGGGGCGTAGTCGGGATGAGCACGTGCAGCCGCCGCGAGGTAGGGTTCGAGTCGAATGGGAAAGAAGATGTGATCGGTGGCGAACTGGTTCGCCATATCGTCGCGGTGGGCAGTCTGCGCATGAATCCGCGCGATGCAGGTGCCGACCTGCCCGGCAAATCCGGGATCGATGGTGCCGTCGCGCAGTTGCGATTTCCAGACGGGATGCGCAACCGGTTCGAGAAACTGCATCGCGAACGTGCCGGTCGTCTCATCATCGCCAAGTACGAGAGGAACCGCACCCGGTACGATCGATTGCGCGACGCGCATCCAGTGCACTTCCCAGCGGTTGCGCTCGATCGGCGCTTGCCAATCGGCTTCGACTTTGAGCTTGGGCAGCGCACGCTTCAGACAGATCGGACCGCCTGCCAGATCGGCGCGGACGATGTCGGACGACACGCCGCCGGTGAGCAGCGAGAAGCGCACCGCTTCACCGTGCGCGAGCAGCCCCATGCGGCACAGTGCAACGACGAAGTTATCTCTTCCGGCGGCATCGATGCCGTCCGCTGGCATATTCGTGGCGTCGATGGGTGTATTCTTGAGAGATCGCAGAAGCACCGGATCGGTCTGATTAAGACGCGGATCACTCTGCTAAGACGGTGTCAGCACCTAAGACGGTGTCAGCATCGCGAGGCCGAAACTCTAGCATACTCAGCGGAGCGCTCATGGCCACCGCCCATTACGGATGTCATTTCTTCTCGCGCTAGACCAAGGTACCACCAGCTCGCGCGCCATCGTGTTCGATCAGTCCGGCGAAGTGCGAGGCATTGCCCAGATCGAGACGCAGCAGCTCTATCTGGCACCTGGCTGGGTCGAGCAAAACGCGCTCGATATCTGGCACACCCAGCTCGAATGTGCGCGCCAGGCGATCGCCGCCGCGCAAGTGCAACCCGCGCAAATCGCAGCGATCGGAATCACGAACCAGCGCGAGACAACCGTCGTTTGGGATCGGGCCAGCGGCGAGCCGATATGCAATGCGATCGTCTGGCAAGATCGCCGCACCGCGGGTATGTGTGACAAGCTCAAGTCCCAAGGATTCGAAGCGCTGTTCACCGGCCGCACAGGATTGCTGTTGGACGCCTATTTTTCCGGGACCAAAGTCAGCTGGATTCTCGACCACGTCGCTGGCGCGCGCCAACGAGCGGAGAACGGAGAGCTTTGCTTCGGCACAATCGACAGCTGGCTTATTTGGAATCTGACCGGCGGACACACGCACGCTACCGACGCTAGCAACGCGTCGCGAACGCTGCTGTTCAATATTCACAACGGCGACTGGGACGACAAGCTCCTTGGCTTGCTACGCATCCCGCGTGCGATGTTGGCGACCGTGGTCGCATCGTCTGGGACGGTGGCCGAGACAGCGCCGGAATTGTTGGGGCGTGCGATCCCGATTGCGGGCATTGCCGGCGATCAGCAGGCCGCACTGTTCGGGCAACGATGCGTCACGCCGGGAATGGTCAAGAACACCTATGGCACCGGCTGCTTCATGCTGATGCACACCGGCGAGCGGCGCATCGAATCGCATCATCGACTACTGACCACGGTTGCCTGGCGCATCAAGGAAAGCACCGAGTTTGCGCTGGAAGGCAGCGTGTTCGTCGCTGGCGCCGCGGTGCAGTGGCTGCGAGACGGACTCGGCGTTATCAAGGCTTCTCGGGATGTCGAGGCGTTGGCCGCAACGGTGATCGATAACGGCGGCGTCTATATGATTCCGGCATTTGCCGGCCTGGGCGCGCCGCATTGGGACGCGTACGCGCGCGGGGCCATTCTCGGCCTCACCGGCGGGTCGACCGCGGGACATCTGGCACGCGCTGCGCTTGAATCCATTGCCTATCAAACCAGCGATATCCTCGAGGGGATGCAAACGGACTCGGGGATAGCGCTCAAACAATTGCGTGTGGATGGCGGAGCCGCTCGCAATGACCTGCTGATGCAGTTCCAAGCCGACATCCTGGACGTCCCTGTGGTGCGGCCTCAGCAAGTCGAGTCGACCGCGCTGGGTGCTGCGTATCTCGCGGGCCTGGGCATTGGTTACTGGCGCGGCGGCGATCAGATCGACGCGCAGTGGAAACCGGAGCGCATATTC
>JBDTMS010000056.1:0-11185 GCA_039934195.1 Betaproteobacteria bacterium | reverse complement strand
GCGGAGATGGCGTACGACACCGGCAAGCGCATCGTCGACATGGTGTGGGAAGATTTGCGCCCCTCGAAGATCATGACGCGCGAGGCGTTCGAGAATGTGATTGCCGTGAACTCTGCCATCGGCGGCTCGACCAACGCGCCGATTCATTTGAATGCCATCGCGAAACACATCGGCGTCGAGCTCGAGACCGACGATTGGGAGAAGATCGGCTACGACATTCCGCTGCTGGTCAACTTGCAGCCCGCCGGTGAATATCTCGGCGAAGAGTTTCATCGTGCCGGGGGCGTGCCCGCAGTTGTAAACGAGCTGTTGAAAGCCGGCAAGATCCGCAAGAACGCGCTCACCGTGAACGGCAAGACGCTCGCGGAGAATTGCGAGCAGCGGCCGGTGCAAGATGCGAAAGTCATTCGCCCGTATGGGCAGCCCCTGAAAGACAAGGCCGGCTTCCTCAATTTGAAGGGCAATTTGTTCGACAGCGCGATCATGAAGACCAGCGTGATCTCGGAGACGTTCCGCAGCCGCTATCTTTCCAACCCGAAAGATCCGAACGCGTTCGAAGGCCGCGCAATTGTGTTCGACGGGCCCGAGGACTATCACCACCGCATCGACGACCCGGAATTGAAAATCGACGAGACCTGCCTGCTGGTCGTACGAGGAGCGGGGCCGGTCGGTTATCCCGGCGGCGCCGAGGTCGTCAACATGCAGCCGCCCGCCGCGCTCATCAAACGCGGCATCACCGAGCTGCCCTGCATAGGCGATGGACGCCAGTCCGGCACGTCGGGCTCGCCGTCGATCTTGAATGCTTCACCCGAAGCCGCGACCGGCGGCGCGCTTGCCATCCTAAGAACCGGCGACCGCATACGCATCGATTTGAACAAACGCTCAGCCGACATCATGATCAGCAAGGAAGAGTTCGCAGCGCGCACTGCTGCGCTGGCGAAACAAGGCGGCTTCAAGATCCCGGAGCATCAAACGCCATGGCAGGAAATCCAGCGCGGCATGGTGGACGAGCTCTCCAACGGCATGGTGCTGAAGCCGGCGGTCAAGTATCAGCGCGTTGCAGAGACCAAAGGCATACCGCGCGACAACCACTGACCATCGATGCATTGATCATCGATGCTTCATGCAAATGCAGACTCGGCACTCACGTGCCGAGTCTGCATGACCGCCTTTGGAACGGTGCTTCGAGTCGCCTCGTAGCGACTACTGGCCCAGTACATCTCCGGTGCTTGGTGGTTAGCGCTCTGCTGATGGTAGCGCTCGTGCGCCGTGAATGGGTAGCGCTCCTGCGCCGTGAATGGGTAGCGCTCGCGCGCCGTGCATAATTAGCGCTCCTGCGCCGGAATAGTCAGGCGCTCGCGCACCGTGGAAGTGCGTGCGGTGTCCGCCTGCAGCCGTCGCATCGTGAGCTGCATCAGGTGATAGGCAAATTGCGGATGTTCGAAGAACAGCCGTCTTGCCTCATCACCGGTCAACGAAAACAGTTTTACGTCGGTTTCGCACCGCGCCGTGCAGGTGCGTAGTTGCACCGGATCGAAAATGCCGATTTCTCCGAATAGCTCGCCCTCGCCCATTTGCACATTGATTTCCAGCAGAGCCACGCGTCCCTTCTGAATGAAATACAGAACGCGGCCGGGGTCGCCTTTTCGAAACAACAACTCCCCGCTGGGTTTCGATTCGAACTTCGCATACGGCAAAATCCAGTCGCGAATGGAAGTCTGGTCGCCCGCACGGCCCAGCGCCAGTTGCAGAACCTCTTCCAAACGGTGCCCGACGCGGACCGCTTGTTTGCAGTTGGCAACGTTGAGCTTCTTGTAGATTTTGTTCGTATGCGACTTCACCGTGCCGACACCGCAGACTCTGCGTCTCGCAATTTCGAAGCCGGTCAGCCCTTCGCACAAGAGGCTCAAGATCTGCAACTCGGATTGCGTCAGTCCATAGCGGTTCGCAGTCGTGCGCTCCTTGCTCTTCTTGCTTAACGGCTCGCCCGGCGCTTCGCTGCATGCGCGTGCTGCCGTTGCTTTCTCGCTTGCGCGCGTGATCAGGTCGCGCAACACGTTGAGCGCCTGCGGTTCGCGATAGGCACGCGAGAGATAACCGCTCGCGCCGGCGCTCAGCACGTCCTCGATCGCCGGTTCACAGGGGCCGCCGCCGATCGCCACCAGCGGCGTCAGCGGATGACGCGCACGGAAGCCACAGACATAGTCGATTGCGCGGTCGCCGACCGAGTCGAGATCAAGCACGACGACATTGGCATCGATGCCCATGCCGGGCTCCTGCCATGGGGAAAAGCTGACAACGTTGACATCGTCCATCTGGCCGAACGAGCGGACCAGCGCATCGGTGATCAACCCGGGCTCGGCGATCAACAACAACTGCTTCAATGCGGTGCGCGCCGAGCCGCCCGGCATGCCACGCCGTTTGTTCATTGCGGTCCCAGCTTGCCGGACGTTAGTGAGTATTTGCGCTGTCCGCACAGCGTCGCCCGATTGCACATGCTGCGGCGGCGACGCTTCGCTAGGCGGCGCGCCGCTATCGCTCTGCGCGCTCAAAACTCTGGCTGCACGCTCTTGATTGGCGCATGCGTCCAGGCGAGTCCGACCGAGTGTATCGACGAAGCGCAACGGGTCCATCATTGGTCTCCTGAATGGATGACGGTGGCCGAGCCTAAAATTACAGCAGCGGCGCTTATATAAGCCTAAAGTTATACAGTCACAACTTGCGGTTTTTGCTAGCGGTATGCACGCAATGACTGAAACACAACGTTCTTCGCAGGTCGAACTGCATGCTGTGGCCGGCGTTGTAGTACATGCGATAGAGCGTTCGCGCACCGCGTGACCGCGTGCCGACGCATTTATACAAAACATATTGCATGCTCGCGTCTGTGCGCGAGTACTCGCCAACTAACAACACTCTCCAAACAACAACACGTCAATGACTGCCGCCGACACGATCATATGGTTGCAATGGATTCGTTCGCTGCAAGCAATCAGCCAAACCGGTTTGTACTATGCCAAAGATCCGTATGACATACAACGCTACCGCGATATCGGCAGAATCGCCGCGGAGATCCTCGCGCAGCACAGCGAGCTGACGACCGAACGGATCCTCGGCTATCACGCGGCGGAGTTCGGCTACGCGACGCCGAAAGTCGACGTGCGCGGCATCGTATTTCGCGACGACAAAATTCTGCTGATACGCGAGATCATGGACGCGGGCCGCTGGACCGTTCCCGGCGGTTGGGCCGACGTCAATGAAACGCCGTCGCAAGCGGTCGTGCGCGAGGTGCGCGAAGAATCCGGATTCGATACGCGCGTGGTGAAGCTGCTGGCGCTATACGACCGCGAGGCGCAAGGCCACCAGCCGCCGTTCCCCTATCACGTGTACAAGCTGTTTTTTTTGAACGAGGTGATCGGCGGCGAGGCGACGCCGAACGAAGAAGCGAGCGAAGTCGCGTTCTTCGCGGAGGATGAGATCCCGGAGCTGTCAGTCTCGCGCATTACGGCCAAGCAGATACAACGCTTCTTCGCGTTGCGAGCACAGCTCGATGCACCCACCGAGTTCGACTGATACCAAGCGCGCGCTCGGACGCTGCGAGGCGCGCACTCCCGACGCTATGGTGCGCCAGCTTGGATGATGCAAACGGGGAAGCGCGCTACGCGATGATTGAGCACCGCACTGCGCGATGACTCAGCAGCGCATTGCTCGAGGATTGAGCACCGCATTGCTCGATGACTCAGGCACCGCACTGTGCGAAATGAAATTCAGCCGATGTGCTGTGCGAAGAACGCCAAGGTGCGCGTGCGCGCAAGGGCGGCACTAGTCGCATCGTACGATCCACGCTGATCGCAATTGAAGCCGTGGCCGGCAGCGTAGAAGTAATGCGTTTGATCTTGATGTGCAGCGGCGAACGCCCACGCTTTCTCGACCGGTATCGATTGATCTTTCTCGCCCCAGTGAAACATCACCGGGCACTTCGGCTGCAGCGCAACCAAATCGGGAATGCCGCCGCCGTAGTAGGGCACGGCACACGCAAGACCATCGATGCCGGCAGCCGCTTTCCATGCAACGCGGCCGCCCCAGCAATAACCGACGATGCCGGTTTTGCCTGCGGGCGCAACCTGCTTCAGCGCAGCCGCCACGTCTTTCATCGTGTCATCGAGATTGATCTTCTGGATGATCGCGATGCCCTTCTGAATTTCTTCCTGCGTATAGCCTGCGTCGTAGTTTTTTTGCGCACGGTCGAACAGCGCCGGCGCAATGACGAGATAACCATCCGCCGCATAGCCATCCGCAACGGCCCGAATGTGGCTGTTGACCCCGAAGATTTCCATCGCGACGATCACGCCGCCTTTCGGCTTGCCCGCGGGCTCGGCGACGTACGCGTGAAATTCGAAACCGTCGGCCGCGATTAGTTGGATATTCTTTGCCATTGGCACTTCCCTTCAATCGAAAGAGATTCGTATTGGATGCGGGGCGAGACTCGAGCCCAATGATCAGCCCCCCAGATCAGCCCCCAAGATCAGCCCAAGAGCATCATGGCGAAGGCACTGACGCCGCCTGCCGACATGCGCGAACAATTAGATCAATCGAGAACCGCGGAGAGCATTATAGAATAGTGGGGAATTTCTCCGCTGGACCGTCGGGAGAAATGCAACACGAGGGCGCGCGAACGCGAGTTGCGCGCCCTCGTTTTATTTACGCGTATTTGCGCTTAGCTCTTTGCCGGCGTGCCTTTCTTCGCGTGGCAATCTTTCTCACTCATGGACGAGACGCCCTGTCCCTTGCATGCGTTCTGACCCTTGCACTCATTCTTCGCGCCTTTGCATTCGGATTTTCCCTTGCATGCATTGACGCCTGAGCACTGAATCTTCGCCTCATCTGCCGCGCTCACGGTACCTACCGCGGAAGCGAACAACAGGCCGGCTGCGGCCACGGCAATTGCAGCACCTGAAATCTTTTGCTTGGTAGAGCTCATAGTCTTCCTCCAGATTGATGATCATGTACCCGGAGCGGAAAGGTCCTCGCATCCGCCGAATTGCTGCGGCACACACTAAGAACGCGCCCCGCTTTCTCCCCGGGCTCGTGGATATACGCCGTCAAGGGCCGATCGGATGCGATGGCCAGCACGGCGTACCGAGTAACACACCAGACTATACAAACGCACCTTCCCTGCCGCAGTTGCACTACATTGCGCCAGGGCGTCTGAGTGCATTGTTGAGAGTGCACGCCGGACAAATCGTTCCCGATATCGGGCCGCGCACCAATATGTGCACTGGCTATTTGCACAGCCCGACGCTGCAGGGAGTGAGCAGGCAGGCGGTGATTACAGCCGCTGAAACGTCGTCGTCGCCGGCCGCCCGGATAGGCTCAACGTTGCCTGCTGCGCGGGGCTCCGCGCGATCACGCGGCCGCGCCGAATCACAGCAAGACGGGTGGCGCGCAAGCGAATCGCCTCGATCGGATCGCGCGCCTGCAGAAGCACCAGATCGGCATTGCAGCCAACCGCGATTCCGTAATCCCGCAATCCGAGAATCTTTGCCGGTGTCGACGTGATCGCGTCGAAGCACGCGCGCATCGCGTCTTGCCCGGTCATCTGTGCGACGTGCAACCCCATGTGCGCGACTTCGAGCATGTCGGCCGAGCCCAGGCTGTACCACGGGTCCATCACGCAATCGTGACCGAACGCCACCGATATCCCGGCGGCGAGCAATTCCGGCACGCGCGTCATGCCGCGGCGCTTCGGATACGTGTCGTGGCGGCCCTGAATGGTGATGTTGATGAGCGGATTCGCCACCGCGCTCACCTGCGCTTCGGCCATCAGCGGGATCAGCTTGGACACGTAGTAGTTGTCCATCGAATGCATCGAAGTCAGATGCGATCCGTTGACGCGGCCGTGGAGCCCGAGGCGCTGCGTCTGCGCAGCGAGCGTTTCGATATGACGCGACATCGGATCGTCGGTTTCGTCGCAATGCATGTCGACTCGCAGACCGCGCGCGACCGCCAACTCGCACAACAGCTTGACGCTGTGCGCCCCGTCGGCCATCGTCCGCTCGAAGTGCGGAATGCCGCCGACGACATCGACGCCGAGGTCGAGCGCGCGTTTAAGATTTTCCATCGCGCCGGGCGAACGCAGCACGCCATCCTGCGGAAATGCGACGAGCTGCAAGTCCAGATATGGCGCGACGCGTTTCTTTACGTCGAGCAGTGCTTCGACCGCGAGCAACCGCGGATCGCACACATCGACATGCGTGCGAATCGCCAACAAGCCCTTACCAACTGCCCAGTCGCAATACGTCAGCGCACGTTGGACGATCGCCTCATGCGTGAGTTGCGGCTTGAGCTCGCCCCACAACGCGATGCCTTCCAACAGCGTGCCGCTTTGATTGACGCGCGGCAGTCCGTACGAAAGCGTCGCGTCCATGTGAAAGTGCGCGTCGACGAACGGTGCGGACACCAGCTGACCGGCAGCATCGATGGTTTCGTTCGCCTGCGCTGCGATGTTCGCCGCGACTTCGACGATGCGTTCGTTCTCGATCGCGATTGCGATGCCGGTGCGGCCGTCGGTGAGGTTGGCGTTTTTAATCAATAGATCGAGCATGATGTCTTCGCAATTAGCCGGCTGAATCGTTCGCTTCTCGTCGCGGCGCGCATCACCGCTCGCCTCGCCGATACGGCTGCATCAGCGCCTGAGGATACGCGGCCTTGCGCGCGACCACAGCGAGCGCGACGATCGACAGCACGTAGGGAATCATCAGGTACACCTGATACGGCAGTGCCGCGCCTGCGCTCTGCTGCAAACGCAGCTGCAGCGCATCGAACGCGGCGAACAAAATCGCGCCGAGCAATGCCTTGCCCGGCCGCCACGAGGCGAACACAACCAGGGCAACGCAAATCCAGCCACGGCCGTTGATCATGTTGAAGTAGAACGCGTTGAATGCCGACAAGGTTAGAAAAGCGCCGGCGATTCCCATCAACGCGCTGCCCGCGACGATCGCGCCGATGCGCACGGCCGCCACGCTCAAGCCTTGACCCTCGGCAGCCGCGGGATTCTCGCCGACCATGCGAACCGCGAGGCCGACCGGCGTGCGATATAAGACATAGGCGATCAGCGGCACAACGGCAAGCGCAAACAGCGTGAGGCCGGTCTGCGCGCTGAGTACGGTGCCGATCAACGGCAGGCCGTCGAACCAGTGATTCTCGCCGAACGGAACGATTTTCGGTGGCGTGGTGATTTTCGGGAAGCTAACGCGGTATGCGTAGTACGACAAGCTGGTTGCGAACAGGGTGATGCCGAGCCCGGTCACGTGCTGCGATAATGCGAGGACGACCGTGAGAAATCCATGCAGCAGCCCGAGCACCGCGCCGGTGCCAGCAGCGATCAGGACGCCGCTCGACAAGCTCGCGCCGTGATAAACGGCGAGCCAGCCGGTGAAGGCGCCCGCTGCCATAATCCCTTCGATGCCGAGGTTCAGCACGCCCGCACGTTCGCATAACAACACGCCGAGCGTCCCGAGAATCAACGGCGTCGCGATGCGCAAAACCGCAATCCAGAATGGCGCGGACGCGACGATATCGATCATGTCGCTCATGTCCAGCGCACCCGATAGCGCGCCAGCATCGTTGTCACCAGCATCGTGAGCAGCGATACTGCGACAATGACATCGGCCAGATAAGTCGGCACGCCGATGGCGCGACTCATCGAATCCGCGCCGACGATAACGCCGCCGACGAATAACGCAGCCAACACGACGCCGAGCGGATTCAGTCCCGCCAGCATGGCGATGACGATGCCGGAATACCCGTAACCCGGCGACATGTCGAGCGTGAGATATCCGGCACGCCCGGCCACTTCGCCCACGCCTGCAAGGCCGGCGAGCGCACCCGATAACAACGCGGTTTTAAGTACGACGCGCTCGACCGAGATACCGGCGAACCGTGCCGCCTTTGCGTTTGCGCCCACAGCGCGCATCTCATAGCCGAACGTGGTGCGCGCATTGATCACCCACAACACTGCGGCCAGAACCATCGCGAAGATCAAACCAGAATGCGCGCGCGATCGCTCGAGCAGCTTACCGAATTCGAGCTCCGGTTGAATTGCCACCGACTGCGGCCAACCCATCGACAGCGGATCTTTCATCGGGCCATCGAGCATCATCGACACGAACAGCAGCGCGATAAAGTTGAGCAGCAAGGTCGTCACGACTTCGTCGACGCCGAGGCGCGTTTTAGCGAGCGCTGGTAATAGCAGCAACAGCGCGCCCGCGGCCATGCCCGCAGCAATCATCAGCGGGAACAACACTATCGGCGGTGCAACGATCGCGCCGCCGCCGACCGCGACCGCCGCCAGCGCGCCGACATACAGCTGTCCTTCCGCGCCGATGTTGTAGAAGTGCGCGCGAAATGCAACCGCGGCGGCGAGGCCGGTCAGCATGAGCGGCGTAGCGCGCGTCAGTGTTTCGCTGATTGCGAACCGGGAGCCGAATGCGCCTTCGAACAACAGTACGTACGCTCGGCCGACGGGCGCACCGGCCCAGACGATCAGCACCGCGCAGATCAGCAACGTAGAAGCCACGGCGACGAACGGCGCCAACACGACGAGCGTCGCCGGTACACGCGTGCGAAGTTCGAGTCGCAACATGCTCATCGCGCCGGTGCCGACCGATCGGCGATCGATGATCCGTTGCCACGCGACTGCACGGATATCTCGCGCTGTGCGCAAACCAGCGCGATGCTCATGACGTCAGTGCGCATGCGGATGCTCGACGCCGCCGGCCATCGCGAGGCCGATCTCCGGGAGCGTCCAGTGCCGGCGCGCTTCGGACAAGCTGCCGCGAAACATCACCGCGAGGCGATCGGCAATCGCCAGCAGCTCATCGAGATCTTCGGACAGCAACACCACGGCTGCCCCGCGCGCACGTGCGGCGAGCAATTGCGAGTGGACGTACGACACCGCGCCGACGTCGAGCCCCCAGGTCGGCTGATTCGCAACGATGACCGCCGGCTCATTGACCAGCGCGCGGCCGAGAATCAGTTTCTGTATGTTGCCGCCCGACATCGACCGCGCCTGCGCGTCGATGCTGGAGCAGCGAACGTCGAACTGTTCAACGATGCGCTGCGCGCCTCGCCTGGCGTCGGCACGTCGCACCCAGCCCAGTCGCGAAAAACGCGGCTCGCGATAATGTTCGGATATCGCATTTTCCCAAATCGAGAGATCGCCGATCACGCCGACGCTGGCGCGATCTTCCGGCACGCGTGCGGCGCCGGCTGTGATGAATGCACGCGGCGTCGCCGCTACGACGCGTCCGCCGATGCGGATCTCGCCACTCGATGGTGCCAGTAGTCCGCACAGTGCATCGGCGAGTTGCGCCTGACCGTTGCCTGAAACGCCGGCGATACCGTAGATCTCGCCGGCGCGCACTTGGAAATTCGCCTGCTTGAGCTTATCCGCAATGCTCAGATGTATCACCTCGAGCACGATCGTCGACGCGGTATCGACGATCGCGGCGGGGCGTACCGTGGCCTGCACTCGATGACCGACCATCAGCTCTGCCAGTTCCGCCTCGCTGGTTAGCGCGGCGTCGCGAATCGCCACCAGCTTGCCCTGACGCAACACTGCGACGCGCCGGCTCACGGCGAGCACCTCGTCGAGCTTGTGGGAAATGAAAATGATCGACAAGCCTTGCGCGACGAGCGTGCGCAGCGTCGCGAACAGCGCTGCCGATTCCTGCGGGGTCAGTACGGCGGTCGGCTCATCGAGGATGAGTATGCGCGCGCCGCGATACAGCGCTTTCAAGATCTCCACGCGCTGGCGCTCGCCTACCGAGAGATCGACGATGCGCGCCTCGGGATCGACCGTCAGACCAAATTGCCGAGAGATTTCCAGCAACCGCGCACTCGCTTCCCGACGCTTCGACCGCGGTTGCCACAACGGTTCCGTACCGATGAGCACGTTATCCAGCACCGACAAATTATCGGCCAAGGTGAAGTGCTGATGGACCATACCGATACCGGCGGCTAGCGCGGATTTGGGATCGCCCGGCAGCAGCTTTTGTCCGAACACCTCAATGGCGCCGCTATCGGCGACGTAGTGGCCGAACAGAATGTTGACCAGCGTGCTCTTGCCAGCGCCGTTCTCGCCCAGCAACGCCAGCACCTCGCCGCGTGCCAGTTCCAGCGAGATGCCGTCGTTGGCGATGAGCGCGCCGAAGCGTTTGGTTATGGCCGTCAGTCGCAGAACGTTTTCGTCGGTCACGCCGTCGTCCCGGTCCCGCCGCATCGAGCGGCGCGTGCTTGCACGCAGCGAGGGTTCGCAGCCATGCCGCAGCGCCGCCCGGTAAGTGCTACTGCGACGACTTCGGTTCGGATTCGACCACCGGCACGCTGAACGCGGCATCGGCGATCGCTTTCTCTTTCGCCTTCACCTTTTGCACCAAGTCCGCCGGAACTTTCTTCGCGAACGTGCCCAGCGGCGCCAACTCGGAACCCTTGTACTTCATTGTCGAATACTTACCGTAATCCTCAGCTTTGAATTTGCCCGACTTGACGTTGCCGATTGCGAGATTGATGGTCGGCTCCATATTCCACAACGCGGATGCCACCACGGTGTCGGGATACTGGCTCTGCGTGTCGATCACGTTGCCGATCGCAAGCTTGCCCTTCTCCTTGGCCGCATCGGACACACCGAAGCGCTCTGCATACAGCACGTCTGCGCCCTTGTCGATCATCGCGTACGCGGCCTCTTTTGCCTTCGGCGGATCGAACCATGAACCGATGAAGCTCACCGTGAACTTGACCTTCGGATTGACTTCGCGCGCACCGTCCATGAATGCGTGCATGAGGCGATTGACTTCCGGTATCGGGTAGCCGCCGACCATGCCGATCAAATTGGACTTCGTCATGCCGCCTGCGATCATGCCGGACAGGTATGCAGGCTCTTGGATGTAGTTGTCGAACACGGAGAAGTTGGGCTCCTGCGGTTTGCCGGACGAGCCCAGCAGAAAGCTGACCTTGGGATAGTCTTTGGCGACTTTGCGTGCCGCTGTTTCCACCGCGAAGGCTTCGCCAACGATTAGCTGATTGCCCTGCTCCGCGTACTGGCGCATCACGCGCTCATAGTCTGCGTTGGTGACCGTCTCGGAGAATACGTAGTCGATCTCACCCTTCGCTTTCGCGGCGTTGAGCG
>JBDTMS010000055.1:0-11342 GCA_039934195.1 Betaproteobacteria bacterium | reverse complement strand
GCTCGTTCTGCGAGCAGGAATTCGCGGCGCAGGGCATCGACTCTCGATTCGTTCAGTGCAACGTGTCGTACAACCGGACGGTGGGCACGCTGCGCGGCATGCACTACCAGGAGGAGCCGAACGGCGAAGCCAAGCTCGTGCGCTGCACTGCCGGTGCAATTCACGACGTCATCGTCGATATCAGGCCGGATTCACCCACTCATCTGCAGTGGTTCGGCGTCGATCTGACTGCGGAAAATCGGCGCGCGCTGTTTGTTCCGTGCGGTTTCGCGCATGGATTTCAGACCCTCACCGACCATTCGGAGGTGTTCTATCAGATGGCCGCGTTATTTCACCCGGACAGTGCGCGCGGTATTCGCTGGGACGACCCTGCGCTCGGCATCCGCTGGCCGACGCAGAATCCGATCATTTCCGCGAAAGACCGGGCTTATCCATTGCTGGATCGCTCCGCCAAGTGAAGATCCTGCTGATCGGCGCGAGCGGGCAGCTCGGCGCCGATATCGTTCGCAACAACACCGCTCACGATATCGTCGCGCCGAAGCGAGCGCAGCTGGACCTCGAAAACGCGGGACAGATCGAGGCGTGGGTGAAGCAATCCAAGGCGGACCTCGTCATCAACTGCGCCGCCTTTCACAACGTACCGCTGTGCGAAGATCAGCCCGATCGCGCATTCCGCGTCAACTGCGTCGCCGTCGGACACCTCGCACACGCGTGCGCACTGCTCGACGCGCGACTCGTCACGTTTAGCACCGACTACGTTTTCGACGGCTGCCAGCGCACGCCGTATCTCGAGAACGATCTACCGGGACCGGTGCAGGTTTACGGCATTACACGCGTCGCAGGCGAGTATGCCGCGATGGCTGCGGCGCCGGAACACGCGATCGTCATCCGCACGTGCGGGCTGTACGGACGTGCCGGCAGCGTGTCGAAAGGCGGCAACTTCGTCGACAAGCGTGTGGCTGAGGCGGCATCCATCACGTCGCTCGAAATGGCGTGCGAACAAACCATCGGTCCGACGTCGACCGATGATCTAAGCCGGGCCGTGCTCGGGCTGATCGGTCGCTCCGACGCGTCGCCGGGCATTTATCATCTGGTCAATGAAGGCGCCTGCAGCTGGTTCGAATTTGCCAAAGCAATCTACGAGATCGCCGGTTTACACGTCGAAGTGCGGCCGGTCGATCGGCATGGACGCTCTGGTACCATGCGCCGGCCGCTGTATTCGGTGCTCGCCAACACGAAGGCGCGCGCGTTGGGAATCACACTACCGCCGTGGCGCGACGCGCTGCGGCGTTATCTCGAAACGCAATACCCCGCGCAGCGTCACTGAAGCGCGAATCGAATCTACGAGTGGGCGATGGAAACGTCGGATATTTGCGTAGCGCACCTGGTACGGGCTCGTAACGGGACCGAGCCGCTCGAACATTTTTTAGCTTCGTACGATCGCCATCGCGCCGGCATCGACCACGATCTGCTGTTTATCTTGAAAGGTTTTGCGGGCGATAAAATTGATCCGGCCACCGACGCCATCTTGAATCGATACCGTCACTTGAGGATGTTCACGCCCGATTGGGGCTACGATGTCACGGCATACTTTCGCGCGGTGAAACGACACGCGCATCCGGTGTTCTGCCTGCTGAATTCGTTCTCCGAAATCCTGGCGGACGACTGGCTTTGCAAGGTGCATCGCGCGTTCTCGTTGCCGGGCGTCGGTGTGGCGGGCGCGACCGGTTCGTATCAAGGCTATCGCGAAGACTGGAAGCATCTGCCGAAGTCGAGCGAGTTCGCAATGCGCCCGCAATGGAAAGAGAGCTTGCTGAAGCTGCCACTGGTCGATCGGTTGAGCGCGCTACGCCATCGTTGGTTGTTTGCGTCGTTTCCGAATCCGCATATCCGCACCAACGCAATGATGTTGAAACGCGAGCTCATGTTGTCCCTTACGCCGCAGGTGACGCTCACGAAAATGCGAGCCTACAAATTCGAATCGGGCAAGCACGGCATGACCACGCAAATTCTGTCGCTTGGAAAGAAGGTGCTCATCGTCGGCCGCGACGGCACGATCTACGACATTGCGGAATGGCGAGACAGCAACATCTTCTGGAAGGGCGATCAGCAGAACCTGCTGATTGCCGACAATCAGACGCGGCGCTATGAGGCGGCGGACATGGAGACCCGGAAAATTTTCAGCTGGTGGGCGTGGGGTACCGACCAGGAACATGTAAAGCGCACGGGGCGCGAGCCTGCCTGGACACCGGCCGATGCCAAGGAATTCGTAACGCGATGAGCGCCAAGCAGCCGGCGAAAGCGTGCCCGCAGTGCAAAGGCGAAGCGCCTGTGTCGTTTCGCACGACCGACTTGAACCGCGGGATTTCCGATGAGACGTTCGACTACTACGCGTGCAACCGCTGCGGGCTGATCTTTCTCGACCCGATGCCCGCCGACCTCGGACGCTATTATCCGAACGAGTATTACGTCCTGCCGGAATCCTTGGCAGTGGTCGAGCGTTACGCAAAGCACGAGCAGTATAAGATCGACCTGGTAGTGAAACATCTGCGCCGAGGCCGCTTGATCGAAATCGGCCCGGCGACCGGCGGATTCTGTTTTCTCGCGAAGCAGGCCGGGTTCGACGTTCAGGCAATCGAGATGGATGCGCGCTGCAGCGCGTTTCTGCGCGACGTGATCGGCATCGCGGTGGTGAATAGCAATGAAGAAGTCGTCGCGTTGAATCGCCTCGAATCAGCCGATGTGATCGCGCTCTGGCATGTCGTCGAACATCTGCGCGATCCGTGGACAATGGTCGATGCGATCGCGGCCAAGCTGCGTCCGGGCGGCATCGCGGTGATTGCGACGCCCAACACGCACGCGCTGCAGTTCAAGGTGTGGAAGGCGCGCTGGACGCACGTCGATGCGCCGCGCCATGTTGTGCTGATCCCGCCGGAACTGCTGATCGAGCGCATGCAAGCCAACGGGATGGAGCTGGTGGAACTGACCACCTCGGACCCGGGCGGGATCGGCTGGAACTGGTTCGGCTGGGTGTTCAGCTTTGCGAATCTGACGAAGATCGCGCGCTTCAAGCGTCCGCTGCGCGGCGTCGGGCGCATCGTGCGTGCTCTGGTGCGTCCGATCGAGGATCGAGAAGGTCGCGGCGCGGCATACACCGCAATTTTCCGCAAGTCCGCTTGATGCAGTTTTCGATTCTGCTGCCTACGCGCAATCGCCTGGGGCTGCTCAAGTATGCCGTGCAATCGGTGCTGGATCAGGATTACGACGATTGGGAGATCGTCATCGCCGACAACGCCTCCGAAGAGGACGTCGCAGGCTACGTTCGCGAGCTGAAAGACAGCCGCATTAGATATCTCCGCAGCGACACCGTGCTGCCCGTCACGCAGAATTGGTGCCGCGCGCTGGACAACAGCGGTGGCAACTACGTCATCATGCTGGGCGACGATGATTGTCTGCTGGACCGATGCTTATCGATTGCTGCAAAACTGCTTGCCGAGTATCTGCAACCCGATCTGCTCTACACCGAGGCGGTACAGTTTGCCTACCCCGGTGTGATTCCCGCGTTTCCACAGAGCTTCGTGCAATACGGCTATTGCCGATTTTTAAATGGCCAGACCGAACCGTTCTGGTTGACCAGGCAAGCCGCGCTGGACTGCGTAGCCGAATCGCTGCGATTCAAAATCGCCTACAGCTACAACATGCAGCACTCGGTGATAAGCCGCAGGATGATCGAGCGATTAAAAACCAAAGGGCCGTTTTTTCAGTCGCCATACCCGGACTACTACGCAACGAATGTGCTGCTGCTCACCGCGGAAACGATCCTGGTGTCGCCCTGGCCTTTGGTCGCGATCGGGATCAGCCCAAAATCGTTTGGGTTCTACTACTTCAATCAGCGCGAGTCGGAAGGCGTCGCGTTTCTGCAAAACGTCGGCGAACAAGATGTGGTCGAGCGCGTGAAGTCGAAAGTGCTGCCGGGTTCGAACATGAACACATCGTGGCTGCTGGCGATGGAATCGGTAAAGAAAAATTTCCCGGAGATCATTCCGGTGCCGGTGGACTATGGCCACTACCGCTTTATGCAATTTCGCGAATTGCAGCGGGAGCCGAGCGCGCATGCGAAATTCGTGAACACGCTGAACGAGTCCGGCTCTGCCGGCGAGCGGCTGTTCTGGCGCGCAGTCGATATGCTGAACGCGATCGGATCGCGCGTCTTACCGAATCGGCTGGCGACGAAAATCGTGCAACGTCTGCTCGGATACATCCACACTTCGCATCCGCGTTTCGATCCTCGCCGGCAGACCGTGCCCTACGAAAACATTCTGGAGCTCGAGCGCGGCGAGCGGGTGCACGCCGGCATTCCTTCGCGCTGGCGTACGAAGCTCGGTCTCGGTTCGTAGATGTCCGCGCGTCTGGATCTGCCGATCGACGCGCCGTCGTTCATGGTCGGCTGATCAGCAGTATGTCGGACGGCGCACCCTTAGTTTCAGTCTGCATCCCGACCTACAACTACCGGCATTACTTGCTGGAGGCGGTGGAATCGGCGTTGGCGCAGACCCAACAGAACATCGAAATTGTCGTCGTCGACAATGCTTCGACCGATGGCACTATCGAGTTGCTGAGCGAGCTCAGCGCACGCGATCGGCGCATCCGGTTCGTTCGCAATCCCACCAATCTCGGCATGACTGCCAATTTCAATCGTTGTCTCGAGCTCGCGGAGGGAAAGTACATCAAGTTTCTTTGCGCCGACGATGTGCTCAGCGCGAAATGCGTCGAGCGTATGGCCGACATCGCCGAGCGGCATCCTGAAGTGAGTCTGGTCGGGTGTGCGCGTTATTTGTTCGACGATCGCAAGCGTGTCGTCGGACAGCGAGGCTACAGTCGCGCGCCGTTGGTCGCCGACGGACGGAAAATCATCGCGGATTGTTTTTTTAGCGGTAATCTAATCGGCGAGCCGACCGCGGTGTTGTTCAGGAACGATGATCGCGCGCGGCGATTCAACCTAGGCTACACGCAGCTGCTCGATCTCGAACTATGGTTTCGCCTGCTGGAGTCGGGAGCGTTCGCGTTTATTCCCGAAGCGTTGTGCGGCATCCGGCAGCACGCAGCGCAAGGGACCGGCGAGAATTTGCGCGCTGGGCGTGTCGTGACAGACAAAGTGCTGCTGTTCGATCAGTTCGCAGGCAAGCAACACGGTTCGTTGTTGCGCAAGCTTCGCTGGGACGCGCGAATGGCGTCCAGCATTGTCAGGCAGGGACGGGTGGCGACCGGATCGGCGCTGCCCGATGACGTGCGTGATGCGGTCTATCACCCGGGCCTGGTACGCGCCGTGATGATCCCTGCGTTGCGGGCCGCACGGGCGATTCGAGGGGTACGGTGAGAGCGTTTGTACGAATTGTGTTTGGCGGCAGGCGATTTAAGGCTTCCCGGGATCGTAGCAGCGATCGATGCGCAATCGATTCGATTCGCGTCTTCTCGATGCAGATTTCCACCCCATATGTCGGGTTGGTATTGAAGCTCTTCCTCAACCAAAAGTGAGCGAGTGGCGGCATCTCTCTCCGTATCGGTAGTCACCTACGCCCCAGACCTTAATGTGGTCCGGCAAACGCTCGACGCGCTGTGCGCGTCGAGCGATGCGGCTTTGGCAAGCGAGACGCTGGAGCGCGTTCAGCTTTGGTTGGTGGACAACGGTCCCGGCGATGCGTGGGTTGCGCCAGTGACAGCCATCGCAGATGCGCTCTCGCGGCGTGGAATAGAGACCAATGTCATCAGCGGCCACGGCAACGTCGGCTACGGCGAAGGGCACAATCTTGCAATTCGCCACTCGCATGCCAAATATCATCTTGTCCTCAATCCCGACGTCGTGCTCGACGTAGACGGCATCGCGGAGGCTATCGAGTTTCTCGATTTGCATCCGGAGATCGGCATGCTGGCGCCGCAGGCGCGCGATGGCGACGGACACATGCTGTACTTGTGCAAGCGCTATCCCACCGTGTTCGACCTCGCGCTGCGCGGGTTTGCACCGCAATTCATACGGCGGCTATTCCGGCGTCGTCTCGAGCACTACGAAATGCGCGATGTGCTCGATGACAACGTGCACGTGCGCATCCCGATCGTCAGCGGCAGCTTCATGTTCTGTCGGCGTGAGGCACTCGCCGCGGTCGGCTCGTTCTCGAGCGACTTCTTTCTGTACTTCGAGGATTTCGATCTAAGCCTGCGCGTCGGCTGGCTATACGATATCGCCTACGTGCCGTCGGTGAAGATTGTGCACTTCGGCGGTTACGCCTCGCGCAAAGGTAGCCGACACATCCGGTTGTTTGCCCGCTCGGCCATCACTTTTTTCCACATCCACGGCTGGAAGCTCTGGTAGGACTTGCCCGGCCGCCCTCGCACAACCCGCGCGACTTGGCAGCACGGCAACAGCGGCGGCCCGGCGCTTTTGTTATCCTGCGCTCACCCAAATCGCAATCGAACGAGCATCCGCGCGTCTAGGCGCTGATCTTATCCACTCCCCTGTTATAGCCCATGACGATCCTGGTGACCGGCGGTGCAGGCTTCTTAGGGTCGTACCTGTGCGACCGTTTGATCGCGCTCGGCAGCGAAGTCTTGTGCGTGGACAACTTTTTCACCGGCACGCGGCGCAATATCGCGCACCTGATGTCCAATCCGCGCTTCGAACTGATGCGCCACGACGTAACGTTTCCGCTGTACGTCGAGGTCGACGAAATCTACAACCTCGCCTGCCCGGCATCGCCCATCCACTACCAACGCGATCCGGTGCAAACGACCAAGACCAGCGTACACGGCGCAATCAACATGCTCGGGCTCGCCAAACGCACCGGCGCGCGCATCCTGCAAGCGTCGACCAGCGAAGTGTACGGCGATCCGAAAGTGCATCCGCAGCAGGAAAGCTATTGGGGCAACGTAAATCCGATCGGCCCGCGGTCCTGCTATGACGAGGGCAAGCGCTGCGCAGAGACATTGTTTTTCGACTATCACCGGCAGAATGGCGTCGCGATTAAAGTCGCCCGTATCTTCAATACCTACGGTCCGCGCATGCAGCTCAATGACGGCCGGGTGGTGAGCAATTTCATCGCGCAAGCGCTGAGCGGTCAGAACATCACCATCTACGGCGACGGTTCGCAGACGCGCTCGTTCTGCTACGTCGAAGACTTGATCGATGGCCTGGTGCGGTTGATGGCGACGTCGACGGAATTCACCGGCCCGATCAACCTCGGCAATCCCGGCGAGTTCTCCATGCTAGAGCTCGCCGAGCTGGTGATCAATCTTACCGGCGCCAAGTCCGACATCGTGTTCGAAGCCCTGCCGATAGACGATCCCATGCAGCGTTGTCCCGACATCGGCATGGCGAACAGCGTGCTCGACTGGCAGCCGAAGGTCGAGCTGCAGGACGGTCTGAAGCGCACTATCGAGTATTTCCGCGAAGTCCTCGCGCGATGAGCGCGAAGCCGCCACCCCGATTCGGGTGCTGGTCGTCCGAGTCACGGTGCATCTCAGGTGGGGCTCGACTGTGAAACTGTCGCTGACGATTATCACCAAGAACGAAGCGGACGTTATCGCACGCTGTATTCAGTCGGTGCCGCTGGCGAGCGAGGTGATCGTGGTCGACTCCGGCAGCACCGATCGCACGGTGGAAATCTGCCGAGCGCTCGGTGCGCGCGTGGTCGTCACCGAGGACTACCCCGGCAACGGACCGCAGAAGAATCGCGCGCTGGATCTTGCCACCGGCGACTGGGTCCTCTCGTTAGATGCGGACGAATGGATCACGCCGGAGTTGATGGCGGAAATGCGCACGCTGATGGAGACCAGCCCGGCTGGCGTCGCGGGCTATCGCATTCGGCGGTTATCGAGCTTTTGCGGCCGGTTCATGCATCACTCCGGCTGGTGGCCGGATTGGATCGTGCGCTTGTCGCGTCGCGGTCAGGGCCGCTTCAACGACGAGCTGGTGCACGATCGCATGGTCCTCAATGGCGAGATGCGGCAGACCGAAGGCATCATCCTGCACGAGGCCTTCGTCGCACTGGACGACCTGGTTAGCAAAATGAATCGCTATTCCAGCGACGGCGCACGCATGCTGCAACGAGGCGGCCAGAGCGGCTCGGGCTCGCTAACGAGTGCCGTGCTGCATGGCTGCTGGGCGTTCATGCGCACTTACTTTTTTCGTGCCGGCTTTCTGGACGGCCGGGAAGGTTTCATGGTGGCGGTGTCTACCGCCGAGGTTGCGTACTACAAATACGCAAAGCTCTTGCTTGCCGACCGGCCGCGCGAGCGAGGCCGGCTGCAGCAAAAGTAGCCGAACAAGCGCACCTTAGCTAATCGTGCGAGCACCATCGATAATCGTCGCTTGAAACGGGCGCGCAATCGCGCACACCAAGTTGAACGTCATCTCACGCAACCTTCACGTCATCGAGCCCACGCTCACCAGCGAGCAGGGTCATTGCATGGCGCTGGTGCGCAGCCTGTGCGAGGCGATGCCGGCACTGCATAAAACGCTCTGGGTCGGACGCGGGGCGGCGCAGGGTTTGCTCGCAAGCAATACGACCCTCGTATGCCCGTATTTTGTTCGGCGGCTGCGCAAGCTGCAGCTGTTTGTGCTCTACCGCCGCCTGCTGCGCGAGCCCGGTCCGATACTGGCGACTACCGCGCTGCGCATCGATCTGCTCGCGCTGCTGTGGATGGCACCCGGCACTATCCCGCCGGGAAAAGTGTTTCTGTATTTTCACTGGCTGCGGCCCACGCGGCGCAAGCGCGCGTTTCTCGAGCGCTTCGCGCGACGGCAGCCTAATGTCGTGATTTTTACGACGACGCCATCGGTGCAAGCGGTGTTTCGCGTGTGCGGTTTCCAAAACGCGGTCCTGATGCCGTATCCGGTGACCTCGGATACGCCGACCGCGGCACCCGCGCCGACGTTTCGACACGTGCTGTTCGCCGGCGCGGCGCGGCGCGATAAAGGCTTCGACCACGTCGTCTCGCTGGTCGAATTCATGGCGCAACAGCGGGAGAAGATTTCGATCTCGGTACAAGCTTCAGCGGATCACTACGAGAAATACGACGCGCCAACGCGCACCGATCTTGTCCGTCTCGCTGAGGTTAGCTACAAGTGGTTGACGGTCCGCCCGGAGACGTTGACGCACGCCGATTACGCGGCGCTGTTCGTGGGCGGAATCTGCTTGCAGCCTTATTCGCGCGAAGAGTTCAGCGATCGCGTGAGCGGCGTGACGTTGGATGCGTTGATCGCCGGTGCACCGGTGATCACCCTGTCGCGCACATGGATCGCACGCCTGGTAGAGCGCTTCGATGCCGGCATTGTGGTCGACGATGCCTCGCCCGCGACATTGCTCAAAGCAATCCAACACGTGATAGACAACTATACTGTCTACCACCTGCACGCCAAAGCGGCAGGACGAGCAGAGCAGAAGCAACGCGGGTGGACGCAGTTGTCGCAATACTTGCAGGATGGACCTGAAATCGAATCTACACGGTGAGACGAAATTGAATCTGCCTCGCACTCAGCGCTGGGTAGTCGTCTGCGTAGCGATTGCGGTGCTTGCCGGCGTCGCCGGCGTAGTCTTTTCGCAGCGGTCGAATGCCGCGCCCGACATCAGCATCACGACGCTGTCCGGTGTCGCAACGCCGATGGCCGGGTTGCGCGGGAAAGTGGTGCTGGTGAATTTCTGGGCGACCACCTGCGCGATTTGCATGCACGAGATGCCGAAGATCGTGCAGGCGTACAGCGACTACGCCGAGCGCGGTTTCGAAGTCATCGCGGTCGCCATGCCGTACGACCGCCCCGACTGGGTGCTCGCCTACAGCCAGCGCAGCAAGCTGCCATTCAAAGTGGCGATCGACTTCGACGGCAAGATCAACCGCGCATTCGGCGGCATCGATGCGACGCCGGTGAGTTTTCTGATTGATAGAAGCGGCAAGGTGGTGGAAAAGATTGTCGGGGAGCCGGATTTTGTGTGGCTTCGCGCTCATATCGAAGCAGCGCTAGCCCGGTTGGCCTAGCGCTGCTTTGCTACAAGCGCGATGCCACACAAAACAGGGTCTAGGGGCTCGGGACTAGGGTGAAGGCGCGCGCTTTGCGCGAGTTCACTGCGGCACAGCGGCCAAGCTCTCGACTGTCTCCTTTTCAAAGACGAGGCGCGCGCAGCGCTTCGACCCCTAGTCCCAAGCCCCTAGCCCCTAGTCCCTCACGCGGATGAGCAGGCTTTAGCCGCGCAACGCGGCTAAAGCCTGCTCATCCGCGTGATAACTCGACCGCACCAGCGGCCCGCTGGCCGCGTGCTTGAAGCCGATCTCGTACGCGATGCGCGCGTACTCTTTGAACTGTGCCGGTTCTACGTACCGCACCACCGGCAGGTGACCCGGTGTCGGCTGCAGATACTGGCCGATGGTCAGCATGTCGACGTCGTGCGTGCGCAGGTCGCGCAGCACTTCGATGATCTCTTCATCGGTCTCGCCCAGGCCGACCATCACCCCCGATTTCGTCATGATGTTCGGGAAGCGGCGTTTGAAATCCTGCAGCAGCTTGAGCGAGTGCGCGTAGTTCGCGCCAGGGCGTGCCATTTTGTAAAGACGCGGCACGGTTTCCAGATTGTGGTTCATCACATCCGGCAAGCCATTGGCCAGCGCGTCGAGCGCTTTTTCGCCGCGACCGCGAAAATCGGGGGTGAGGATCTCGATCTGCGTTTGCGGCGACGCTTCGCGCACGGCGCGTATGCAATCGACGAAGTGCTGCGCGCCGCCATCGCGCAGATCATCGCGATCGACGCTGGTGATCACGACGTACTTCAAACCCATCGCGGCGACGGCTTGCGCGAGCTGCAGCGGCTCGTTCGCATCGGGCGGGCGGGGACGGCCGTGCGCAACGTCGCAGAACGGACAGCGGCGCGTACACAGATGCCCCAGGATCATGAACGTCGCGGTGCCTTTGCCGAAGCATTCACCGATGTTCGGACACGACGCCTCTTCGCACACAGTGTTCAAACCGCTTTCGCGCAGGCGCCGCTTGACGTCGTAGAACGCCTGGCTGTTGCCGGCCTTCACGCGAATCCAGTCGGGCTTCTTCAGCGCAACGATGGGTATCACTTTGACCGGATTACGCGCGGTCTTGGCTTCCCCGGTTTGGCCTTCGATGAGATCGCTCATGATGATTCGTCTATGGCACTAGATGCGAGCCGACGTTTCAGATTCAACAGCAGACGCTCGGAGATATTTTCCATAGTCGCTGCGATGCCGAGATCGCGCAGTTGGGTGACGGCTAATCCGGGATAGCCGCAGGGATCGATCGCGGCAAACGGCGCGAGATCCATATCGACATT
>JBDTMS010000054.1:0-11399 GCA_039934195.1 Betaproteobacteria bacterium | reverse complement strand
TTCCCTGAATCGATCTGCAACCTTGTGGCGGCACCCACGTCAAAAACATCGGCGAGATCGGCGGCATCCGCGTGCTGAAAATACGCAGCGAAGGCAAGCGCAACAAACGCGTCGAGATTGCGCTGATCGACTAACCGCGACTGCCGCGATCGCACCGCTCCACCCGAACCGCTGTTACGCCGCTACGCGTTTTCCAAGACGTGCTATATGGAGGTCGGGAATCGGCACAAAAACAACAATGACCAACATGCCAAGCGTGTGCGAAACACGCTCTTCGCTGTCTGACGTCGATGGTATCGCACCGGCGCTGGAACTAGTCGACGTGACTTGCAGCTTCGCAGTTCGCGCAGGCGCAGGCCTGCAATACACGGCGCTGCGCGACACCACCCTGTCGGTTGCCGATGGCGAATTCGTCGCCTTGGTGGGGCCGACCGGCTGCGGCAAGTCCACGGTGTTGAATTTAGCTGCCGGTCTCATCGCCCCATCGTTCGGAAAAGTTCGTGCATTCGGCCAACCGCTGACCGGACTCAACTCGCACGCGGGCTACCTGTTTCAACCCGATTCGTTGTTTCCCTGGCGCAGCGCACTCGACAATGTTGCTGCCGGCCTGGAGTTTCATGGAGTCGCACAACTGCAAGCGCGCGCTCGTGCACGCGACTGGCTAACCCGCGTAGGGCTTGCGAAACACGCGGATAAATATCCGCATCAACTATCCGGCGGTATGCGTAAACGCGTGTCACTGGCACAAACCTGGGTGCTCGGTCCACGCATTCTGTTGATGGACGAGCCGTTCAGCGCACTCGACGTGCAGACGCGCCAGCTGATGGAAAATGAGCTGCTGTCGATCTGGTCGGACAACCGCGCTTCTGTGCTGTTCGTGACCCACGATTTGGAGGAAGCGATCTCGCTGGCCGATCGCGTTATCGTACTCGCCGCCGGGCCGGAGTCGCGACCGGTTGCGGAGCTGCGCGTTGACTTGCCGCGTCCGCGCGACGTCGCTGAAATTCGCATGGATCCGCGCTTCGTTTCGCTCCACACGCAGATCTGGCAAACCCTCAAACACGAAGTCATGAAAGCGCATGCCCAGATCAGCTAGACGATCGCTGCGCGCGGTGATGTGGCCATGGCACTTGCTGCTGCTCGCCGCTGTACTTCTCGCCTGGCATTTTCTGACTCGCAGCGGCGTGTTATCGCCGTTTTTTTTCGGCGAACCGATACAAGTTCTGCAGCGCATCGCCAACTGGTTCATCTCGGGGAAAATCTTTCCCCATCTCGGCATCACGCTGCTCGAGACGCTGCTCGCCTTCGTAATCGGCACGCTCGCCGGATTGGCGGTCGGACTCTGGCTCGCGTTGACGCCGTTTGCCGCGCGACTGCTCGATCCCTACATCATCGCGGTCAACTCCATGCCGCGCGTAATACTCGCGCCGATCTTCGCGGTGTGGTTCGGCCTCGGTATCTGGTCCAAGGTGCTGCTCGGCGTGACGCTGGTATTCTTCATCGTATTTTTCAGCGTCTACAACGGTGTCAAGGAAGTGAGTCCGGTGGTTTTGAGTAATGCGCGCATGCTCGGTGCCAGCACCAGACAACTGCTCCGGCACGTCTATCTGCCAAGCGCGACGGCGTGGGTTTTCTCGAGCCTGCACGCTTCCGTAGGGATGGCGTTCGTTGGTGCGGTGGTCGGTGAATATCTCGGATCAGCACGCGGCGTCGGCTACTTGATACTGCAGGCCGAAGGTGTATTCGATATCAACACGGTTCTGGCCGGCGTGCTGGTGTTGACCGCGTGCGCTTTGCTGCTCGACCGCTTGGTCGGTATCGCCGAGCGACGGCTTCTCAAGTGGCGCCCGGGCAGCACGAGCGAGCAGTACTAAGCTGATCTGGAATCCGAGCTCTTATAGTTCTGAACCGTGAGGAGCGCCGATGCGCAGGCAACTAAACGTAGTACTGTTTTTTCTCTGCTGGGCCGCGAGCGCAATCAGCGCGGCGCCCATTAAGCCGGAGAAACCTGACCTGACCATCGCGGTCGGCGGTAAGAGCTCGTTGTATTACCTGCCGCTAACGCTGGCTGAACGCCTCGGCTATTTCAAGGACGAAGGACTCAACGTAGAAATCGCCGATTTCGCCGGCGGCTCCAAGGCATTGCAGGCAATGATGGGCGGCAGCGCAGATGTCACTGCGGGCGGCTTCGATCATGTCGTCGTTTTGCAGGCACGCGGACAAAAGGTGCGAGCGTTCGTTCTGCTGCTGCGAATGCAGGCGATCTCGTTAGCTGTGGCGAAGGATAAAGCAGCCGCATACCATTCGGCGAAAGACTTGCGCGGTATGAAAATCGGCGTTACTGCGCCCGGATCGAGCACGCATCTGTTCGTCAATCGCGTATTAGCATCTGCTGGACTTACGTCGGACGATGTGTCGATTATCGGCGTTGGCAACGGCGCCACTGCCGCGGCCGCGATGCGCAGCGGGCAAATCGATGCGATAGCCAACGTCGAGCCCGTGATCACCATGCTTGAACGCGCAGGCGCGATCAAAGTCGTGGCCGAGGCGATCACGGAGACAGGCTCGCGCGCCGTGTACGGAGAATTGCTGCCGGCCGGCTGTCTATATACGAAAGAGGAATTCATCCGCGGCAATCCCAACACGGTGCAGGCGCTGACTAATGCAATTGTTCGCGCACTGCGGTGGCTGCAGAACGCGAAACCCGAAGACATTGCGAAGACCGTGCCGCCCGAATACCTGATGGGCGAGCGTGACGTTTATCTGGCGGCGCTGCAGAAGTCTCGCGAGAGCTATTCGAAAGACGGTTTGGTACCGGCCGCCGGTGCGCAGACTCTCTACAACGTGCTGCGCACGTTCGATCCTGCCGTGAAAGAGGCTGCGCAGCTAAAGACCAGTCAAACGTTCGATAACGCTTTCGTTCAGCGCGTGCCCGCGCGCGCGCCGTAGCGTTACTTACCGCCGCTACGCGAGCCGCGCGTGCTCACACCTCCGCCTCACGGCCTTTGCCCGTCCAAATGCGCGCGCGCTGGTTCTAAAATATCGGCATACATGTCGATTTTCACCCGCCTCATTCGTCTTAGGAATAACGCGTCTACTTTTTGTCGACGCCAACCAAACGCGCACATCGCCTAGCCTAGGAGCCCACCGATGCCGAGCTTCATGCTGTTGCTGCACCAGTCACCATCTAGATTCGAACATCTGTCACCGGAAGAGATCCAGCAGATCACCGGCAAATATGTGGCTTGGCGTCAGGAGCTGGTCCGCCGGAACAAGTTGCGCGGCGGTGAGAAACTTGGCAACGACGGCGGGCGTCGCTTGCGCCTGCAGGGCGATCAGGTATCGGTGACGGACGGGCCGTACAGCGAAGCCGCTGAAGTGCTCGGCGGCTACTTCACGATCGATGCGGCAGACTACGACGAAGCCATCGCGATCGCGCAGACGTGCCCGCATCTTGCCGGCAGTCAGTGGATCGAGGTGCGCCAGATCGACGTTATCCACTGACTCGAAATGGGCGACGTCGACGTCCTGGTCGATCACTTGTTCCGGCGCGAGGCTGGACGTATCGCGTCGCGACTGACGCGTGTATTCGGCACGCATCGACTCGACGTGATCGAAGACGCCGTGCAGTACGCGCTGCTGCAAGCGCTGCAACACTGGCCCTACCAGGGCATTCCACAAAGCGCGCATGCATGGCTCACTCGTGTCGCGTCCAACCGCGCACTCGACGTGATACGCTCGGATCGCAAGCTGATTTCGCTTGCGATCGACGACGCCGAGAGCCTGCAGAAATGCGTCGACTCGCTCACGGTCCCTGCCGCGCAGGATCGGCTCAAGTTCTCGCAAGAGATCGACGACGAACAACTCGCGTTGATGTTCGTCTGCTGTCATCCGGCACTCCCGCGCGCCGCCAGCGTTGCGCTGACTTTGAAAGTGATATGCGGCTTCGGCGTGAAGGAGATCGCACGCGCATTTCTGACCAATGAAGCCGCGATCGCACAACGGCTCGTGCGTGCCAAGCGCCTGATCCGCGAGCAGCGCATCGGTTTCGAAGTACCCAGCCCCGCGGCGTTGCAGGGACGTCTAGATCCGGTTCTAGAAGTGCTCTATCTGTTCTTCACCGAAGGCTGTGGGCCCACGACAGGCAATCGCTTGATCAATGAAGACCTCTGCGCGGAAGCCATCCGACTCACCGCTCTGCTAGCCGAAAATCCCGCGACTTCGCGGCCGGAGTGTCATGCGCTGGTCGCGCTTATGCTATTTCAATCGGCGCGCTTCGCATCGCGCACCGACGCTGCAGGCGATCTGCTGATCCTCGAAGCGCAGGATCGCGCATTGTGGGATCGATCGATGATCGCGCTCGGTATGCGGCATTTGCTCGACGCTGCCGCCGGCGAGCGGCTGACGCCGTATCACGTGCAGGCGGAGATCGCCGCTATTCACGTCACCGCTTCGAGTCTCGACGACACGCCGTGGCAACGCATTCTGGAACTGTACGACCTGCTTGTGGATATGCAACCAACCGCAGTGGTGTCGTTGAATCGGGCCATAGCACTGGGCAAAGTCGCAGGGCCGGCCGCTGGCCTCGCGGCACTGAGGAAAATTCCCAACGACCCCGCTGTGCAACGCTATGCCTTCCTGCCCGCAGCGGAAGGCGAGTTCTTGCGCAATCTCGGCTGCATCGACGATGCACGAGCGTGCTTCGTACGGGCTCTGAGCTTCGCACGCACCGAGCCTGAGCAACGATTCATCGAACGCAAGCTTGCGGATCTTGGCGCTCTTCGCATGGTCATAGATCCAGTGAACCAGACCTCGGTCAATGCACAGAGCTGACGCAACCTGCACAGGTCTACCAGTCTGCTTTCAAAGGTGCGAGAGAAAACCTCGCACCGCATCTAAGCGCCGCTTGACGGCGCGTTCTTAACCAACGGAGATCACGCCATGGCCAACCCATTCGTACACGTAGAGCTCAACACCACCGATGTAGCAAAAGCGAAAACGTTTTACAGCAAGTTATTCGACTGGACGCTCGAAGACATGGAAACGCCGAATGGCACTTACACGATGATCGGCGTCGGCGATGGCACGGGCGGTGGGATGATGAAACATCCGATGCCCGGAGCGCCGTCATTCTGGCTGTCTTATGTGCTGGTGGACGACATCGAAGCCTCGACGCAGAAAGCGAAGTCGCTCGGTGCGCAGGTGATCAAAGATGTGATGGAGGTGATGGACATGGGCTGGCTCAGCATCATTCAAGATCCCACCGGCGCCGTGCTGGGGCTGTGGAAGGCAAAGGCTAGAGCGAAGTGAGTTATTGAGTATCGATTGATGATCGCGCAGTGCCAGATGCAAGGATCGGCGCTGCGCGGTGTCTGTTAGCGTTATCCGTATGCCATCTCACCGACGCCGCTCGGTGCGAACCATTTCGTCTACGCGTCAAGCAGCTAGTCCGCCGGCTGGGTAGCTAGCGTCTATCGATTGGATTTCTATTCTCCACTCGCAGGACTCTCCGGCCTGCGCGCAAATTCCCAAACCAGCTTGCGCGTGCGCAGCCCAGAAAAGGCTGACTGACGACAGAACGGCTGAGCTGACTAATCCTGCAGCGGATCGCTTATGGATGCACCTCGTTTAGGTTACGTAGCGATGCTAGAGCCTGCGTCGAGAGTTTGCTGCGCACAAGGAATGACACACCTGTTCTGTCGCTGTCGCAACTGATTTCTTCGGTCTGATCTACCTTGAAATGGATGGCAAGACATGCGGCCGATCGAGGATGCGCGACCGGGCCATACGCCGCGCATGTCAACAACGCAATCAGCCAAATGTCAGTGCACCCATTCGCCGTATGCTAATTGCATTGGCGGCATGATCCGTGCGGCTTATTCTTCCACGCATTCGCAATGTCGAGCAGCGAACCACTTCTGATATCGCCATCATTTTCGTCACGCCATCCGTATAACAAAACGCTCATGGAAATGCGACGACCGGATGCGGAGAATCCAGTTTGCACTGGATGCCGCAATTGAGCGCGTAACCTAGGCGCCGACCGCGCACGAACGATTACCTCTATTCGATCACGCTCCAGGCCATCGTCCGAAATATTCGCGCGGCGGTGAACGCAATTCTCAGTAGTGGCTCACAGCCACGAAACGATGGAGACCTAACATGACTAACGAACCAGGCGCAGCAATACTTGCGACCTTCGATCAACTTATCAATCGCGTGAAGCAGGCGCATCCCGTCCGCAGCGACGGCAAGCCGCTCGGCGGCGGAATGGTTTATTCGATGATGACTCTGGGAATGCCGGTGGATCCTTTAGATTATCGGCGACCATGGTCGCCGATGGGCGGAGCCAGCTTGCAGGAACTATCCAGCAAGGGCGAGCTTCCGAATGCAGGCGGTGCGCCTGCGACGGCAGCGGACGCAGCGGGAGATGCAGCACCGGCGCCGGACCCGAAGTACGCGCGTGCGATGGAAGCCGCGTACAAAACCGCGCAGCTCGGCAACATTTTGCTGCAGGTAACTACCGATGGCACCTACCTGGAATACCCGACGGGACGCCATCTGGATTTCGGATACGAAGGATTGCTCTCCAGCATGCAGCCGGGCCCGATGCCGCCTATCGATCCGGCGGTGCAAAAGCAAATCGACGATGCTCAGAAGATTTTGTACGAGCTCGACGAGGACGACGGCAGCATCATCGGCCGGACCAAGCTGTTCAAGACTTATCAGAAGAATGCGCAAGCGTACGCATTGGCGAAAGCCAACTATGCAACCGCGATGGCTGATGCGAGAAGCAACCCGGCGAAAGCCGAAGTATGGCCGATGACGTCCGCTACTTACCAGCAAGCCGTGGACGAGGCATACGACACACTGAAAACCGAAGGCGCAGAAAAAGTCGAGCGCGCGCTAGACATCATCGGCTCGGTCGGCGTGTGCATGCAAGACCACATGGTGAAGAAAGCGCGCCAGCTGTTCGATGCATACAACCTCGGTCTGGCTGGTGTGCCGGCGCCGATACCGTATACGTACATCTCGCCTTCAGGCTGGTGCGAACCGGACAGAGACGACGACGGCTGGCAGGAGCTGACCGTAACAGCGGGTGACTACGAGCACTTCGATGCCTCCAATCGCACGATGGGTGGGCAGCACTCGTGGAGCACCGATCAATCTTCTACCGGCGGCAGTGGCGGCGTACTACTTGGCTTCGCGGCGTTCGGCGGCAGCGCCGGCGGTTCGTCAGCCTCCTCGCAGTGGCAAGGATCCTCGCAGCAGCAGTTCACCAGCAGCTTCAAGAACACCGCGAAGAATCTCAAGATCAAGCTGCAATACGCGCTGTGCACGATAGTGCGTCCATGGCTCGTCAGCGACCTGTTCTATATGCGGAACTGGTACACCGTCGGCGGCAAGAAAAACTCGATCAGCGACGGCACCGAAGCCAATCAGGCGAACATCTCGGATGTCGACAAGCTGCCGTTCCTGCCAATGATTCCTCAACAGATGCTGGTCGTCCGCGGCGTCGAAATAAGCACCAGCGATTGGGGCGACGATGGCCAGCTTCTCGACTCCTATTTCGGCACCGCGCAGGGCAGCTCCAGCTCGAGCTCGTCTCACGAGGCCGGCAGCGCGGGTGTGTCCCTGGGCTTCATCAGCTTCGGTGGCAGTGCGAGCCACGACGAAAGCCACGCAGAGGGACAAGGATCGAGCTGGTCGAGCAGAACGGCCACGGGGCACTACGGCACCACATTCGAGAACAACACGCTGCGAATCAACGGCGCGCAGATCATCGCGTTCCTGAGCGACATCGTTCCCGCATGTCCGCCACTGGATGATCCTGCGCTTGCAAATGCGCAGGAAGCCCAGGCGGCAGCAAATGCGGATGCATTGCAACCGGCAGCCTAAAGGAAAGTGGCGGTCGCTAAGCCGCCACTCTTTCATCTCGTCAATCCTGGAGCGCTACGATGTCGATCGACACTACGAACCTCATGGAGAAGGTGTACGACTTCTTCTCCTCCCTCAACGCTGCCGCGACAGGTGGTCGAGGCAACCTTGCTTTCGAACAATACGGTGGCATCCCGATCTCCGAAGAGATGTTCAAACTCAATGAGACCGACACGACATTCTCGCGTGCGCTTGCAATCGAGTACTTGTCGGAGATCGCAAACAAAGTCCCGTACGTGGAAGGCAATTGGATCTCCCGCTCGAGCCGTTCGGTCGACGACACGGCCGGCATGCTGCTGATGCAGGCGCGACCTGTCACCGCCGATGCAGCAGAATCGTTAGGCGCAGCATGCAATCTCGACAAGCCGGGCTTCGAGATAACCGAGGGCTCGCTAAACGGGCTGTTTAGATTTCACTCGGTCTATGCCTTTCCGCCGAACTGGTATGACCCGAACGCAGCGTGGCTACCACATGAGATCGTCGAGCAAGAGTCGCAAACGACCGCCCCGCCCCCGCCACCGCCTGTGAAATTCGGCCCTCCGCACTGGCGCGTCTTGCCCACTGAGTTGCGCGGTAGCCTTACGCAGCCCATTTCGGCCACGCATCCGATGATGACGAAGGCTCCGATGGAGCGAGCAAGGACCGTAGACCTCAACTCAGCGGCTTTGAAGAGAACGTCCGCACGATCGCAAATGGCGATACAGCCGGAAGCCACATTTAAGGCGGCAGCGCCGCGCTCTGCGAACATGACGATGGCCAATTCCACGATCGCGCGTATGCCGATTGCGACAACGGAGCTGCCGGTCAAGGACGCGGTGTCGGTCAAGGACACTGCGCCCGTCAGGGACATCCGGGCTCCGACGGCATATACGAAGGTGATGCGTCCGCTGCAAGTAGCACAAGCTGCGCAAGATCTCGACGCCAATACCACACCCGAGGCGGTGACGACGAGTCGTCTGAACGTCAGCTTCGAGCATTGCATCGTAGGCCTCACTACGCCCTGGTTCCCCAGCACTTTGATGCTGACTCGCCAGTGGTATGTGCCTGCATACAAACAGGGGGAATTCTCAAACGGAGTGGGCACCGGCGATCGGGGTCTTATGCCCGTTGTCCCGACCGCATTTGTGGCCATTCGAAATCTCAAAATTTCCGCGCAATGGTCAGCGCCGGATCTAGCATCGCTGCAGGGATCGTCGGGTCTGGGGCCGTTCTCCTTCATCGGACGCAGATTCGATTCGGGTACCGGCACGCTGACGTGCGCGGGGATGCAGATCATCGGCTGGTTCTATGAGGCGCAGCCGGTGTTGCCACCCGCATCCGATCCCAGCTTGACTGCGACGGCAGACGATCCGTCGGCAATAGCACCAGCGTCTGCAGATACAAACGTCGCCCCTCCTGCGGCGGCCTGATCGCAGGCCACATTCAAAAACATAAAAATCAGAGGAAAGAATATGACCGAAGACGCAGATGTGAATACGACACAAAGCGACTGGCCCAGCACGACGAGCGACGACAACTTCGATGACACCGAGCAGCTCGGCCAAGATCTTGTCGACAAGCGTGCCGCCGACACCGAGCGGAAATCGACCTTCGACGACGCAAAAGCGATCGTAGATAACTTCGCGGCATCGACTGAGTCGGCCGCGTGGGCGACGCTGGATCGCGCGACAGTAGCGCAGCGGCTGAGCGAGCTCGTCACGCTGACGGATGATCAGCAATATGCGAGTCCGAGCAGCGGGCCGCGCAGCCTCAAGCAAGGCGGCATGAATCTGTGCGGACCTGCCGCGTTTTTTCAGAGCGCGCTTGGACGCGATCCGGTGGCGGTGATGCAATTCGCAACGGATTTGTTCAACGTCGGCTCGGCATCGATCGGTGCCCTAACTATTTCGCCCGGCCGAGACTTATTGGACGCCGATTTCACCGCAATGTCCGCCAAGGGGAACACTTCGTCCCAGGCCGAGTGGATGCTGCTCGGAGCGTTGCGCAATTCAACCGACGTTTTTTGGCAGGGCTCGTGGGAGGGCGATCCCGATCAGCGGCTCGCCGCGATGACGCGGCCCGAGGAGCTTGCTGACTGGATGAAACGATCAGAGATCTGGTCCTCGGTCGAAGATCACGGCAAGTGGGCGACCAACCCCGGCATTCCCAATGCGTTGAACCTGACCCTCGCACCAGGAACCGACATCGCGTGGCTGATTAACACGAACCTGATCGCCAAGAGCAAGCTCGTGGACTCCAAGGCGTCCACCGCGGTAAAACCGGACGATAGTTTCTTGCTGAGCTCGTTTCCCGATCACTGGGTGGTCCTGCTGAACGAGCCGCTGCTCAATGCAGTAGACAACAACGTGATGTACAGCATCTGGAGCTGGGGTCAGCGCTATTGGCTCAGCGCGCCCCAGCCGGACTTCGTCGACAACTACTATGGCGCAGTAATCGCCAAGCTATAGCGCGGCGGTTAACGCTACTCGAGCCCCTGCGAATGCGAGCGATGACGCGAATTGCGTCATCTCTCGCCGATTGAGCACTTATCCTTCGCTAAAGAGGTTGAGAATATTCCCGTCGGGGTCTTTGAACCAGGCGATTTTCATGTCGCCGCCGAAATGAATGTCGCCTTCGCGACGGATATCAGGCATCTCGTAGTGCTCGAACGCGATGCCCTTGGCTTTCAGCGTCCGCACGATTTCTTCCAACTCGCTATCGACGTCCCAAGCGACGGCCGTAGCCTTATTGGTTCCAGCATACTGCGAGCGATAGACGTTCAGCATCGTGTCGCCGGTCTTGTAAGTAACCAGCTCTTCGCCTTGCGTGGCAATTTCCTTGAGGCCCAGTATGTCTCGATAGAATTTTCTCGCGATGTTCAAGTCCCTCACTGCGATGGTCGCAATGGCGTTTTTGTCGCCCAGCATTTCTGGTCTCCTTGTGCGTGGTGTAGTGCTTAGTTCGCTTAAGCCGCGCCTGGTTATTGGCATGGCGAATATCTCCCCGACTTACCTAGGACGCGCGCGTCACGGGTAATCCGACATCGCACGTCGAATGCTCCGCAGCTCGATGTTCCGCAGCTGAGCCCCTCGGATCGGGGCAATGCGCGCACCAGCCCGGCCGACATGCGCTCATGCGTGCGCTACGGCGCATGTGTGCCGCCGCTCGAACGCAGCATCGTCAATTCTCATCATCGCTGTGAACTCTTATGCCACCCGCGTGCACCAATCGGTGTACGCGCGCTTACCGTAGCGGTGAGCCTGCCGCCTGCAAAGGCCGCTATTCGCTTTGCATGGCTGCCTGGCGCGGGCAACTCTTCAATCACGGAGCGATAATGTTGAGAATTCTGCTGCTTGGCTGCCTACTCGCAGCGCCTGCTGCGTACGCCCAGTCCGAAGTCTACGTCCAAGGCGGCGCGCTCCACGGTCTGGCCGAAACCACATTCACGTTCGAAGCCGGTTTCATTTCTAAGCGCTCGGATC
>JBDTMS010000053.1:0-11408 GCA_039934195.1 Betaproteobacteria bacterium | reverse complement strand
CCGCCCAGCAGAACCACAACTGGCACCGCGCAGATCAGCGTCGACAGGATGGTGTTGCCAAACGGATCGTAGACCTGCGACCAGAGCTCCATCTTCTCCTCCCACGTAGATATTGTTGTAATCGCGAGTCGTACCGAGATGGGTATTGCACGCGGTCGACGGAGCGCAGTATATCCAAATCTGCGGGAATCGCCCTCCTTGTCGTGGGTGCAAGTTCAAGCAGCAGCGGAGCGGTATGATGCGATCGCATCCACGGCGGTCGCTGCGACGCGCCTGCGTATGCCTGCGCGCACCCCGTCCGCTCCTACTGTAACTCTGGTGCTTCCTCTCGACCTGATGTCTGTTCGTCCATCCCCACACGCTGAGCGTAGATCCCGGCCGGCGGATTCGCGCAGGGGCCGTCGCTGATGCGCGGCGCGGCTGCACTGCCGGCCGTTGCACTGGCAGCGTTATCGGTGATCTGGGGCTATAACTGGGTCGTCATGAAGGTCGCGCTGACCCACACCGGACCTGTCACGCTCGCCGCGATGCGTTTCGCATTGGCGCCGATCTGTCTCGTGCCGCTGATGTTGCGAACCGGTGAGCCGCTATTGCCTTCGCGCGCGCAGCTGACCCCCGTGATCGTGCTGGGCGTGATGCTCGCGGTCAACTTCGCGGGCACGTTCGTCGCACTGCGAATGAGCGGCACCGGCAAGACTGCCGTGCTGGTTTATACGATGCCGATCTGGGTGCTGCTGTTTGCGCGCATCACGCTCAAAGAGCGATTGAATCGGCTGAAACTCGCTGCAGTTTTTTTCGCCTTGGTGGGGCTGTTCGTACTAATGGAGCCGTGGCGCATGCATGGTGCCATCGTGGCCAACCTGATTGCGGTAGCTGCCGGAATGTCGTGGGGCGCAAGCGTGGTCTACGTCAAACATCTCCAGCGCCATGGCGCCATGTCGATGGTGGCGTTGAGCGTTTGGCAGATGGCTGTGGCCGCGGTCGTACTCAGCTTGGGTGCCGTGACGATCGAGCGCGGTCAGTCGCTAGTGTGGAGCGCGGGGTTCGCCGTCGCCCTGATCTATACGTCCGTCGTGGCGACCGGCATTGCATGGCTGCTGTTCTACTATGCGCTGCGACGAATGTCGGCGGGGATGACGGGACTGGGAACGCTGGCGACGCCGGTGATCGGCGTCGCTTGCGCTTGGTTGCAGCTCGGGGAGAAACCGACCCCGCTGGAAGCAGTCGGAATGAGTCTGATCGGAATCGGCCTCGCGATACTCGCCTGGAGCGGATTACAAGCTACCAGGCAGAGTAGTTCAGCGGGCGTCGAGACGCGCTGATTTCAGTATGCTATTTGCAGATCTCCGGCTGGTCATCGCAGGAGGCAAACCGTCCGAGCGGCCGCTTGAAGGTGAACCGCGCCGGCGCGCTCACCAGCTTCTTCGCAGCTTCGTCTGCGCTGTGACTGGCGAGCGAAAACGGCAGCGAGACCACAAACGCGGCGGTGCCCAGCACCGTAGCGACCAAGCCCAGCGGACGCCCAACCAATGCGTCTGCGAACATCTCACCGCTCGAAGGCTCCCGCGTTGCCTGCTCCTGATCGACTTCCACCGATTTCGAGTCGTAGGCCAGGACCGGGCCGGCGGTCAAAACCAGGGCGAGCAGAGCGACAATTATTTGCTTCCAATACGCGGGCATTTTGCCTCCTTAGCTGTACTGCAGATTCGACCAGAATCTACGCCTGTCGGCGCATTGCGGTCAAAGGTTGTACGGTGCGGTTCGCTGTCGGGAAGATACTCGAAGCGCCGCGATTGTGCGCTCATGAGCAGTGTATTCTTACCTGACAGTCGTCCATCATCAGCAATAACGGTCTCAGCCCGGGTTTTATTGAGGAGAGATTGGTGTCGGCGAACGATTGCCGACCCATCGCTACCCCGTTTTCCAGGAGTAATTCGCAATGCGCATCGAGCTCAACTACGGTCGGGGGACTCTACCTCTCGATCTTCCCGACTCCATGGCGGTTACCGTCGTTCGCAAACCGACCATGCCGATCTTGACCGACGCACCTGCGAGCGTGGCGAAGGCGCTAGAATTGCCGGTCGGATCGGATACGCTGGCTAACGAAGCACGCGGCGCCCGTTCAGCCTGCATTCTGATCTGTGACATTACGCGGCCGGTCCCCAATGGGTTATTGCTGCCCCCACTGGTGCGCACTTTGATCACCTCGGGTATCCCGGCCGCGAACATCTGCGTTCTTGTCGCAACCGGTTTGCATCGACCCAACGAAGGCGCCGAGCTCGCCGAGCTGGTGGGCGATCCGTGGGTTCTGGAGACAGTGCCCGTCCACAATCACTTCGCGCGTAACGATGCCGACCACGTTCTGCTTGGCAAGACCGCGTCGGGTACAGTGGTCAGACTCGATCGCCGCTTCGTCGAAGCCGACCTGAAAATCGTCACCGGCCTGGTCGAACCGCATTTCATGGCAGGCTACTCTGGCGGCCGCAAAGTCATCGCCCCGGGCGTGGCGCATGCCGAAACCATAACCACGTTTCACAATGCGCACTTCATGTCGCATCCGCAGGCCGACAACTGCGTGTTGGAAGGCAATCCGCTGCACCGTGAGCAACTCGACATCGTCAAGCTGCTAGGACGCGTGTTCGCGGTGAACACGGTGCTGGACGAGCATCGGCGCCTGTCGTTCGTCAACTTCGGGGAAGTCGTGGCGAGTCATCTGCAAGCCGTCGATTTCACTCGCGAGTTCGTGCAAGTTCCGGTGCACCGCCGCTTCAATACAGTGGTTACCAGCGCAGCCGGTTATCCCCTGGACAAAACCTACTATCAGACCGTCAAGGGCATGGTCGGTCCGCTCGATATCCTGGAGCCGGGCGGCAATCTCATCGTGGTCTCCGAGTGTTCGGAAGGCATGGGCTCGAGCGAATACGTCGAGGCGCAGCGAAAGCTGCTCGAGCTCGGTATGGAAGGATTTTTCAGCGAGATCAGCCGCAAAAAGCACGCAGCAGTCGACGAATGGCAGACGCAGATGCAATTGCGCCCGATGCGCCGCGGCAGCATTCATCTCTACAGCACCGGCTTGGGTGCCGCCGATCACGCACTCACCGGCGTGACATCAATCGCATCGCTGGCGCAGACCATCCAGCAGTGCGTCGATGCCGGCGGTGACAACCACATCGCGATCATTCCGGAAGGCCCGTACGTCGTTCCGCTGTACCAGGCCGCGGCCTAAAGCACGGCAGAAAAATGGTGGCGGACATTGCGCCCGCCACCGAAGAGACCCGTTAAGGTCAGAGGAAGAATCGTTTTACTCGACGCTGACCGTATGCGTCAGAGTGGGTCAAAGGATGAACCCGACGCGGGATGAAGCCGGCGCGGTCAGCGCCTGAAATGGCTCGGGGTTACGCCGGTGAGGCGCTTGAAGTGTCGCGTCAAGTGGCTTTGATCTGAAAATCCCACGGCGGCAGCGATCTCTGCCAATGAGCGCTTTCCAGAACCCGCAGAAAGCAGCGCACGCGCACTATTGACGCGAATTTCAATCAGGTGCTGATGCGGCGCGACCCCGAGCGTTTGCTTGAACATGCGAGCCAGATGAAACGGGCTCAAATGTACCGCTGACGCGATGTCGTTCAAGCTGAGATCCTTCGCATAATTCTCATGCATGAACTGCACGGCCTGGGCAACCGCGCGCGGCTGCAACGCCGAACGCGCAGTCGTACCCGCGGCGCGAACGACTTCGCTATCGATCCCGCCGGGCACTGCGCAAGCCTCGAGCTCGCGACCATCCGGGCAATGAGCATAATGACGCAGCAACTGCACGCTCAAGATGTTCGCAAGCGATTCGGCGTACAGACGCCCACCGGCCTCGCCGCGCATGGCTTCGCGTGACAGCGCCGCAGCGATGTTGTTGATCGACGTGTCGACGTTGCGCTCGGCGATGCTGAGCTGAAATTGGTTCGCCGCCAGCCCGAACACCGACTGAGCGACGTTCGTCAAGAAGTCCGGTTCCAGTATCAGCGCGGAGAAACTTATCCGAGTGTTCCAGGTCCAGCGAACGGACGTGCGAGCAGGCACGAAGACGACCGAGCCAGGGCTCAGGTCGAGGTCGACGCGCTCGCCGTCCGATTCACGCACAACTCGACTCGGTGTCTGCGCAACCAAGACGAGATGCTGACGGCTACCTTGCGGCAAATCGCGCGATCCCGGCGGGCTCTCGCGGCGTTCGAAGTTAAGCGCTACCCAGCCCAAGCCACGACTCGAAACGCGGACATTCTCCGGCTGATAGTCGGAATAGTCCGCGGGTTCAAGTGCGACCGCTGCGGTGGTGGGCTCTGGATTACTGGCTGTCGTGCGCATCATATATTCCTTGTTCAGGCCAAGCGCCGGCTGTTGCCGTCGTTTTCTGCCTTATAGGCAGGCGTCGCGTCTGTCATTCACGCACCAAGCCCTTGGTAGATCAGACAACGTTTATAGCGCTGTGTCGCAGCACGAAAAAGCCGACCGCCGGCATAACATGTATTCCGCTACCGAATAGAATATTGCTCAGCGCGGCAACCGCGTCCTACGACCTGCCGCCGTGCAGCGGCGAGTCGCATGGCAACTTACGTTATCGGCTCAAATGCAGATGCACTTCAATTGATGGACAAACTCGCGCTGATGGAAATATTCGTGCGCATCGTCGACACCGGCAGCTTCTCAGCGGTGGCGCGCGAGCTTCGCACGACGCAACCCACGGTAAGCAAACAGATGACAGCGCTGGAGCAGCGATTGAACACCCGCCTGCTCAACCGCAGTACGCGCAGGCTCAGCCTGACCGATGCTGGAGGCGCATATTACGAGCGGTGCCGGCGCGTGATCGCACAGGTGCAATCGGCGGAAAGCAATCTCGGCGAGTTGCAGGCGCTGCTGTCCGGAACGCTTGCCGTCAATTCGTCGGTTGCGTTCGGGCAAATGTTCCTGACCGCTTTGGTGCTGGAATTCCAGAAGCTTCATCCCGAGATCTCCGTAGATCTGACGCTCAACGATCGCTATATCGATCTGGTCGAAGAAGGCATCGACGTCGCGCTGCGCTTCGGCCGATTGGTAGACTCGAGCTTGATCGCACGCCGGCTCGCCAGTTCGCCGCTGGTCGTCGTCGCTGCGCCGGCGTATCTGCAGAAACACGGCATCCCGCAACAGCCGGACGATCTCACGCAGCACAGTTGCCTGCGCTACACCTACCTGTCGACGCGAAATGAATGGGTGTTTCCGTCGCACGACGGTGAAGTGCGCGTCCGCGTAGCCGGTAAATTCCGTTCAAATAACGGCTATGCGCTGCGCGATGCGATGCTGGCTGGCCACGGCATCGCGGTCATGCCGGTGATCTTCATCCAACAAGAGCTACGGTCGGGCAAAGCGGTACCAGTCCTGCAGGCATTCGCCGCACCGCCCCTGCCGGTCAACGCCGTGTATCCCTCTGGTCGCTTCGTTTCCGCCAAAGTCCGCGGTTTCATCGATTTCCTGCAACAGCAATTGCCACAAACGCCGGGCTTGATCGCCAGCTGACGGCCCTGTCAGTCCGCATCCCACCGCGGTCAGCCGCATCCCGGCGCGCCGCTCCAGGCTCGCTACACCACGCTCCCACCGATCCCGCTCGAGGCGCTGTTACGCGTGAGCAGAACAGGTAAACTTGGGGCTTCCGTGCCGTTCACAACCCTCAAAAGCAAGGTCTCCCCATGATCGGAACTCGCGTCGAAGTCAATATTGCCGGCGGACTCGACATCCCGCTGCCTCGAATGATCAACGTAAATCAGAAATTCGCAGCGACCCGCCTGGCCGATATCCCGGCGAAGATCGCAGAAGAATTCAAGCGCCCCGAAGTGCGGGAGCGGATCAAAGCGGGACAGTCGATCGCGGTGGGTTGCGGCAGCCGCGGTGTCGCCAACATCGCGCAGATTGCCACGTGCGTCGTGCGCGAGTTACAAGCGCTGGGCGCGAAACCATTCGTGTTCCCGTGCATGGGCAGTCACGGCGCCGCCACCGCAGAAGGACAGAAGAAAGTCTTGGAAAGCTACGGCATCACCGAAGCGTCCACCGGTGTGCAGATCAAGGCGAGCATGGAAACAACCATCGTCGGCCACTTGCCCGACGGCACGCCGGTGCACATGGACAAGCACGCGGCCGAGGCCGACGGCATCGTCGTCATCAATCGCATCAAGCCGCATACGGGATTTCGCGGTGCCACCGAAAGCGGTCTCACCAAAATGCTTTCGATCGGTATCGGCAAAATCATCGGCGCGGCGACCTACCACACGCACGGCATGGATCGGTTTCCCGAGCTGCTGCCGGCAATCCGTGACGTCAACATCGGTGCGCGCAACGTGTTGTTCGGGGTTGGCATCGTCGAGAACGCCTACGACGAAACCGCGGTGATCGAGATCGTCCCGGCGGAAAAACTCGCGAGCCGCGAGCCCGAGCTGCAATCGATCGCGAAGAAGAGCATGCCCGCCCTCTACTTCGATGACATCGACGTGCTAATCATCGACGAGATGGGCAAGAACATCAGCGGCGCCGGCTTCGATCCGAACATAACCGGTCGCAATCGACGCGCGATCAACTGGGTCGCAAGCACGCAGGTGAAGAAAATCGTCGTTTTGGGACTGACGCGCGAGACCATGGGCAATGCCACCGGGATCGGCTCCGCTGATGTCATCACCATGCGCTTGTGGCGTGAGTTCGACGTTGCCTCGACCTACGCCAACATCATCACGTCCGCAAACCTGGACGGCGCCGCGATTCCGATGGTCATGAACACCGATCGCGAGGCGATCTCGCTGGCGGTCAAGACCGTGGTACGAGTGAAGCCGCAGAATTGCCGCATCGTGCGTATTCGCAATACGCTGCAGCTCTCCGAGATTCAAGTATCCGAACCAATGCTCGATCTCGTGCGCAGCCGGCCAGACCGTTTCGACATCGTCTCCGATCCGCTGCCGCTGCCGTTCGACGCCAACGGCTTGCTCGCACCGTTGACGCGCACCCCGCACTCGCAAGCGGCCTAATGCGTGCAAGTCAACGCCGCATCGGACCGAGCGTTAACGGCTCGGAGGTAACGGCGCCGATTTCCTGATCCAGTTGCTGGCCGGCCCGCTATCGCCTCGTACTATAGCCGACGTCACTCTCAGGGAGACACCCGATGAAAATACTGATCCTGCTCGCCGCACTTGTTAGCTTTTCCGTACCGGTATTGGCTGCGACCGCTCAGCAAACGAAGATGAAAACCTGCAATACCGACGCCAAGACCAAAGCGTTGAAAGGTGACGAGCGCAAGAAATTCATGAGCGAGTGTCTATCCGCCGCAGCCCCGGCCGACGCTTCCCCCGCCGCCGCAGCGGATGAGAAAAAGCTTACGCCGCAGCAGGCGAAAATGAAGACCTGTAACGCCGATGCGAAGACCCAGGCGTTGAAAGGCGCCGAGCGCAAAGCGTTTATGAGCACCTGCTTGAAAGGCTGACCGAACGGTCGATATGAAACGCCCCGCCGATCCGGCGGGGCGTTTTGCTTTGTAGTCGTGCGCGGGATTCGGAGATATGCGCTCGATTCTTGTAGCGTATGTATTTTTGCGCGCGTGCTGCCATTTTTGCCGCTTGCGCTGTCAATTTCGGCGCGCGAGCGCTGTTATTTCGGCGCGCGAGCGCTGTCATTTCGGCGTGCGAGCGCTGTCATTTCGGCGTGCGAGCGCTGTCATTTCGGCGTGCCGTTCCGCACGCGTCTGTGACTTCTCGCGTATGCGCGCAGCGGCCGGCATGCAACCAACATGCGCGCTATCCTGTCCATGCAAATGATCCGGCGCTCAACCAGGCGCCCGGAAATGATCCGTCATCATTCAGCCCGACGTCGCGGAGGCTCATCATGCGTGCGATCTTCACCGGAATCCTGTGCTGTGCAATAGCAACCGGCGCTCATGCCGAATTCATCAGTGCCACTCAGCTCAAAGAATATCTCGACGATGCTCGCTCGGGCTCGTCGTTCAAGAGCCTCACGGTCGCGATGGGTTATGTCGCCGGCGTCTACGACATGGTCGATAGAAGCCAAGTCTGCATCAATCGCGAGCTGTCGGCGCGCGACGCCATGGCTATCGTGCATCGCTATTTGAACGCACATCGCAGCGATCTGGCGCAGCCGGCTGCAGGCTTGGTTGTGCGTGCGCTTGCCGAAGAGTTTCCGTGCAAATGAATTTCGTCCGGCTCGCATGCATCCCGTGATTCACTGCGGTCGCGCAATCGTTGGAGACCGCGAATGAAGCCGCTCGGACCAGAGAAGCGTTTGCGCATCGGTTTCGCAGGCGCCGGTGCGATCAGCCTGTTTCATCTCATCGGCTGGAAGCAAATTGACAAGGTCGAGGTCGTTGCGATTTGCGATTCGACACTGGAGAAGGCACAGGCGCGTGCGCAAGAATTCGGCGTCGAGCGCGTGTATTCAGACTTCGCACGGATGCTCGCGCGCGAGGCGCTAGACGCAGTCGCTATCGCGACGCCCGTGGCAACGCATGCGAACGGCCTACGAACCGGACGGCAATTTCAAACCGATCGGTTAGACAACTTGAAGACGCTGCGACTGATGGAATCAGCCTACGTCGCCGCGGGAATCTCGCTGTGATCCATGGCGCTTGCAAACGCTGCGCCGGATAAGAATTAGCGCTGGACAAGAAGTCAACGCCGGACAAAGAAAAAGGCGCGGAGCTTTGCGCTCCGCGCCCACCTGTGCGACAGCCCGGGGGATCAGCCTGCCAGCACGGGAACGTACAACCTTGCTTCGCCACGCTGGATCAACAGCGCCAGCGGTCTACCTTGACCAGCTTTGTCGACCAGCGTCTTGAAGTGGCTGACCGATTCGATCTGCTGACCATTCACTGCGAGAACCACATCGCCTTCCTGAATCCCGGCGCGCGCAGCTGGCCCATCGACGTTACCGACTACCACGCCGCCCTTCACATCGAGTTGCTGACGTTGCTCAGCCGTCAGATCCTGCACCGCCAAACCGAGCTTTCCGGTTGCTTCGGCCGGCGATTTACCGCCCGCATCCGCGACCTTCGCGGAGGGCTGAATCTCGCCGACCGTGACCTTCAGCGTTTCTTCCTTGCCGTTGCGCTGGATCTTGGCATCCACCTGCGAGCCGGGTTTGATTGCAGCGACGATGCGCGGCAGGTCACGCGAATCCACCACCGCCTTGCCGTTGAACTCGGTGATCACATCGCCGCTTTTGAAGCCGGCCTTATCCGCAGGTCCACCGCTTTCGACCGACGACACCAGCGCACCGTTCGGGTCCTTCATGCCGAACGACTTGGCAAGTTCGCGCGTCAATTCTTGAATCTGTACGCCGATCTTGCCGCGTGTCACTTTGCCGTGCGCTTGCAGCTGATCGGCAACGTTCATCGCAATATCGATCGGAATCGCGAACGACACGCCCATGTAACCACCGGTGCGGCTGTAGATCATCGAATTGATCCCGATGACGTTGCCATCGATGTCGAACAGCGGGCCGCCCGAATTGCCGGGGTTGACCGCGACGTCGGTCTGGATGAACGGTACGAAGCTTTCGTCCGGCAGCGTGCGCCCTTTGGCACTGATGATGCCGGCGGAGATGCTGTTCTCGAATCCGAACGGCGAGCCGATGGCGGCAACCCACGCACCGACTTTGGCCTTCTCCGGATTTCCGATCGGCACGACCGGCAAATTGCCGCCTTCGATTTTGATCAGTGCAACGTCGGTGCGCACATCGATGCCGATGATCTTCGCCTTGAACTCGCGTTTGTCGGTCAAGCGCACGGTAACCTCGCCGCCATCACCTATGACGTGTGCGTTGGTAAGGATGTAGCCGTCGGGCTTGATGATGAAGCCGGAGCCCTGGGCAGTTTGCGGCTGACCTTGCTGCGGCCCTTGCGGCCCGTTAGGTCCGTTGAATGGGAATGGGAACGGTATGCCCTGTGGCATTCTCTGCTGCGGCGAATTCGCAGCCGGGGTCGCGCGCTCGACCGTCACGTTAACGACAGCGGCGCCTTCCTGCTCGACCAGTGCGGAAAAATCGGGCACACCGCGCGTATTGACCAGCGGTTTCACCGCGGTGGTCTGATTCGCATCGGTAGCCTGCGTCGTCTGATCGGCGTGAGCGCTCGGCGGGAAGTCGACGCGCGAGCAACCACTGAATATCGACGCCATCGCAGCGGCAAGCACTGCAATTTTAAATCTACGGTTCATGTCAACTCCTCGTTGGATGGGAAACTGTGCAACCTACGCTGGCAATATGTAGGTAGAGACTTAAAGCATCCTTAAGAAGTTCAGCCGTTATGTGGCTGCGCGCGGCATGCGAACAGTGACTCGCAGACCCTTGCCATCTGCGCCGTCAGCGAGTGCTACCGTGCCTTGATGACTATCTGCGACGCCCTTCACGATTGCCAGACCCAAGCCACTGCCTTCGTCTACGCGGGCCGTCTCCGACACGCGATAGAAACGATCGAATACGCGCTCGCGTTGGTCCGCCGCAATCCCAGGGCCGGAATCTTCGACCTCGAGCACTGCGTCTGCCCCATCGACCGATGTGATGACTTGCACATGGCCCCCCGCAGGCGTGTAGCGCAACGCGTTATCCACCAGGTTCGACAACATCACGCGCAAGCTGTCTGAGCTGCCCGACACGACGACACCAGGCGCGCCGGACCATCGCAATGAAAGATTGCGTCCTTCTGCAATCGGTTCGAAATCAGCAACTACTTCTGCCGCAAGTTGATGCAAGTCGACCGACCCCTGCGGGTCGCGCGCTTGCGGATCCTGGCGCGCCAATGTAAGCAGCTGCTGCACCAGCCGCGTCGAACGCTCGACCCCACGTTCCAACTTATCCAGCGCGGCGTTGCGTTCTGCCCCAGTTTCCGCCCGCTTGACCAGTTGCAACTGCAGACGAACCGCGGTCAGGGGCGAACGCAACTCGTGCGCGGCATCGGCGACGAATTGCCGCTGCGCTTGCAGCGCGCGATGCAAACGCTCCAGCAGATCGTTCAGCGACCACACCAGCGGCAGCACTTCGTCCGGCAGATCCTGTTTCGACAGCGGCTGCATCGCTAGAGGGTTGCGCGCGCGCAGCGCCGCCGAAATGCTCGACAATGGTTTTAGCGACCGCCCGACGACGATCCAGATGCCAACGCCTAGCAGCGGCAGCAAAGCGGCCAGCGGAGTAACCGCACGGCGCGCGAGATCGGCGGCCATTTCTTTGCGCAGACTGAGCGGATGCGCGACTTGAATGATACGGGCGCCATCCAGTTGCGTGAACACGCGCCACGATTGCCCGTTCCAGTCTATGTTGGCAAACCCGGGCCGCGGCTTCATCGGGATGGCAACGTTCGGTCGCGAATAGAACATCAGCACGCCTTGCTTGTCCCACACCTG
>JBDTMS010000052.1:0-11441 GCA_039934195.1 Betaproteobacteria bacterium | reverse complement strand
CTCGCGCGAGAACGGCATCGATCGCTTGCCCATTTCCGGCTTCTTCGGATGGTTGTCCGCGTGCAGCGTCTCGACCTGGCCCTGCGGATAGTTGTCGATCACGAGTTTGATCGGATCGAGCACTGCGATGCGACGCGGAGCCCGGTCGTTTAGATCCTCCCGCATGCAGTCCTCGAGGATCGCGTATTCGATCCACGAGTCTGACTTCGATACGCCGATGCGATCGGCGAACAAGCGAAAGCCTTCCGGCGTGTAGCCGCGCCGGCGTGCGCCTACCAGTGTGGGCATGCGCGGATCGTCCCAGCCATCGACGTGATGCTCGTCGACAAGCTGAATCAGCTTGCGCTTTGAGAGCACGACATAAGTTAGATTCAGGCGCGCGAATTCGGTTTGCTCGGGCAGCGGCCGCGCGAAGATGCCGAACTGCTCGAGATGATCGTTGATCCAGTTGTACAGCGGCCGGTGGTCTTCGAATTCCAGCGTGCACAGCGAGTGCGTGATGTTTTCCAACGCATCCGATACGCCGTGGGTGAAATCGTAACTTGGATACACGCTCCATTTGTCGCCGGTGCGGTGATGGTGCGCGTGACGAATGCGATACGCCGCCGGATCGCGCAGGTTGATGTTGGGCGATCCCATGTCGATCTTCAGGCGCAGAACATATTTGCCGTCCGGGAATTCTCCTGCGCGCATGCCGCGGAATAGCTCGAGGCTCTCGGCATTCGGACGATCGCGCCATGGCGAATTGCGGCCGGCTTCGGTGAGCGTTCCGCGGTACTCTCGCATTTCGTCTACGCTCAGCTCATCGACATAAGCGAGCCCGTGCTCGATGAAAGCTTCGGCGAATTCGTACAAATAGTCGAAGTAGTCGGACGCGTAGTACAAATGCGGCCCCCAATCGAACCCCAGCCAATGCACGGTGTCCAGAATCGAATCGACGTACTCGGTATCCTCTTTCACCGGATTAGTATCGTCGAAACGCATGTGACAGAAGCCGTCGTAGTCGCGCGCGAGACCGAAGTTGAGGCAGATCGATTTGGCGTGACCGATATGGAGATAGCCGTTCGGTTCCGGCGGAAAACGCGTGCGAATGCGTGCGGGATCGTCCGGCGCGTTTTGCTTGGTCGATGCTGTGCCCGGTGTGCCTGACCACTTGCGGCCCGCGAAGGTGCCTTGCTTGAGATCTTCGTCGATGATGTTGCGTATAAAGTTGGTGACGTGGCCTTCACCGGTAGGTGCCGGGGCCTTGACCGTGACTTTTTCGCTGGCAGAAGACATGGGATTGGAATTGGACGACGAAGAACCGATTCTACCGCAGCGTGGCAATTGCGCGGCCATGACCTACGTCCTGGTGAAACTGCAGAGCCTGATGACAGCGAGCATTCTGACGCTTTGCGTGTTACTGACACCCGGTTGCGCACCACGCACGTCGCCGCCGGACGGAAAAACGCTGCTCGTATTCAAGCATTCCAAATTATTCGGCGATCCGGAACCGCTGCGCGCGCTGCTGAACGCGTTCGAGCGCGAGCATCCGCGACTCGAAGTGCGCGAAGAGACGCTGCCTTCATCGAGCGACGATCAGCATCAATTCTATGCAATCAATCTGCAGGCGCAGTCCGCTGCCTTCGATGTCCTGGCAGTCGATGTGATCTGGGTTGCGGAGTTTGCGCGGGCCGGCTGGCTGCGCGATCTGAGTGCACTGCTGCCGGTGTCGGCGCGCGAAGAATTTTTCACTGCACCGGTTGCTGCAGCTGTCTACGACGATCGCGCCTACGCCATTCCGTGGTTCGTCGACGCTGGCCTCTTGTACTTCCGTCGGGACCTGCTCGAGCGCTATGGCTTCGCGCCGCCGAAGACGTGGGGCGACCTCGTGCACATCGCAAGCGTGATCAAGCGCGCAGAGCTCGGCATGCAGGGTTTCGTGTGGCAGGGAAAGCAGTACGAAGGCTTGGTCTGCAACGCGCTCGAATATGTCTGGAGCAACGGCGGCGACGTGCTGGTCGACGGGCGCCCAGCGATCGACAGCGAGAGCAATCGCGAGGCACTGCGTTTCATGGCGGGACTGACGGCAAAAGATGGCGTGACGCCGGCGTCGGTTACGACTGCGACGGAGGAGCCGAGCCGTCACGTGTTCGGTCAAGGCCACGCGGTGTTCCTGCGCAATTGGCCGTATGCGTGGAATTTGTTCCAGCAGGCCGGATCGCCGGTGAAAGACAAAGTCGGTATCACGGTCCTCCCGCATTTTCCCGGACATGGATCGGCGTCGACTCTGGGCGGTTGGCATTTGGCGGTGAATCGCTGGTCGAAGCATGCACAGGATGCCGACGCGCTGATCGCGTATCTCACATCAGCGGACTCGCAGCGCCAACTTGCGCTGGCGTATGGCTTTCAGCCTTCGCGCCGCGCGCTGTACAGCGACGCCGAGCTGCTCGCGCGTCATCCGTTTCTGGCGACGCTGGCGCCGGTATTTGCCAGTGCACGAGCACGCCCGGTGTCGCCGGACTACGTGCGGTTGTCGCTGGTGCTGCAAAGCGAATTCAGTGCGATCGTGTCGGGCGTGCGTACGCCGGAGGAGGCGCTATCGCGAGCGCAGCGCGATCTAGAGAGGATCATCGGCGATGAGCATTGAACGCCAGCTCGAGCGGCCGCTGTGGTATCTGCTCCCGAGTGCGGCGCTATTCGGCGTGGTCACGCTGTTTCCGCTGGCGTGGGTCGCCTGGCTCAGCCTGCGGCAACATTCATTCGTGCAGGCACATTCGGGTTTCGTCGGCGCCGAAAATTATCTGCGCATGGCAGGCGACGTGCGGTTCTGGAATGCGCTCGGCAACACCGTTTACTTCACCGGATTCTCCGTCGCGCTCGAGTTGGTTCTCGGTCTGATCATCGCGCTGCTGCTGCATCGGGCGACACGCGGGAAAGGCGTGCTCTATGCGATCGTGTTGATCCCCTGGGTCGTGCCGACCGCCGTGTCAGCGCGCATGTGGGAATGGATGTACAACGCCGACCTCGGTGTTCTCAACTACATGCTCCACACGCACATCAATTGGCTCGGCAGCCCGACCTGGGCGCTGCACGCGGCGATCGCGATGGATGTCTGGAAGACCACGCCGTTCGTCGCCTTGCTGCTGATCGCCGGCCTCAACAGCATTCCGCGCGATGTCTATCATGCCGCTGCGCTCGACGGTGCCGGCGCCTGGATGGTGCTGCGACGAGTCACCCTGCCCCTGCTTGCACCGTTCATTCTCGTGGTGCTGGTGTTTCGCACGATCGATGCGTTTCGCGTGTTCGACACGCTGTATGTGTTGACCGGCGGCGGCCCCGCGGACACGACCGAGACGCTGTCTTTGTACGCGTACAAAATGTTGTTCCAGGCGCTCGACCTGGGTTACGGGTCGGCAATCGCAGTCGCGGTGTTCGCGTGCGTGGCGGTGACGACGGTGCTGTACGCCCGTTTGCTGCGGGGCGCGCTTGCATGAAACCAATTCTGCGCGCATTGGGACTGATGATGATCGTCGCTTACTCGCTGCTGCCGTTCGCCTGGCAGGTGCTGACGTCGATCAAGCCGGATGCCGATTTGTTGTCGCTGCCGCCGCTGTTACCGAGTCGTCCCACCTCGGAGCACTACGCCGCGATCTTCCGCGACTCGAGTTTTCCGCACATGATTTTCAACAGCGCGGTTGTCGCAACGATGACCACGCTGCTGGCCCTCGCGGTCGCCACGCTTGCCGCTTTCGCGCTGACGTTTCTGCAGGTACGACGAAAACCGCTGATCCTTGCGCTGGTGCTGTCGGTGTCGATGTTTCCGCCGATTGCCACAGTGAGTCCGCTGTTCCTGCTGCTCAACGCAGTGGGGCTTCGCGATACGCTGGCTGGGCTCATCCTTACCTACACGACGTTCTCGCTGCCGCTGGCGATCTGGCTGCTGACGCATTTCTTCAGCACGCTGCCGCGCGAGCTCTACGTCGCGGCGCGCATCGACGGCTGCACCGCGTTCGGCGCGTTGCGCAAAGTCATTCTGCCGTTGGCAACGCCCGGGTTGCTGGCGGCCGGGCTGATGGTATTCATCTACGCTTGGAACGAATTTCTATTTGCGCTCAGCTTCACATCGACTGACGCCGCGCGGACGATTCCGGTTGCGATCGCTCTGTTTCCCGGTCTCCACGTCGTGCCATGGGGCGAGATCGCGGCGGCATCGGTCGTGGTGTCGCTGCCGCTCGTGATGCTCGCTGTCGTGTTCCAGCGGCAGATCGTAGAGGGGCTTACTGCGGGTGCGGTGAAAGGCTAATGGCGCGGATCCAATTTCACTCGCTGGAAAAAAGATTCGGAACGCAGCGCATCCTCGCGCCGCTCGATCTCGTCATCGAGGACGGCGAGTTCTTTACCTTCGTCGGTCCGAGTGGCTGCGGCAAGTCCACCTTGCTGGCGATGATCGCAGGCATCGAGCGTCCAAGCGCCGGGTCGATCGCATTCGATGCGCAGCCGATCGATGGTCTCGCACCGGGCGAGCGCGACGTCGCAATGGTGTTTCAGAGCTACGCGCTGTATCCGCATTTGACGGTGCGGCAGAACATCGCGTTTCCGCTGCAGGCTAAGAAAGTCGCTCGATCCAAAGCCGACGCCGCGGTGGCAGAAGTGGCGCGCGCGCTGGGGTTGGAGTCGCTGATGGACCGCAAGCCGCGTGAGTTATCCGGTGGTCAGCGTCAGCGTGTTGCGTTGGGACGCGCGCTCGTTCGCAAGCCACGCGTGTTCTTGATGGACGAGCCACTGTCGAACCTCGATGCGCAGCTTCGCGTCGAGATGCGGGAGGAGATCAGGCGTTTGCATCAGACCTACGGAATCACGACGATTTACGTCACGCACGACCAGGAAGAAGCGATGGCGCTGTCGGATCGTATGGCGGTTCTGCGCGATGGCAAGATTCAGCAATGCGACGCACCGCAGGCCATCTATGAGAATCCGGCGAGTCGGTTCGTAGCGCAGTTCATCGGTTCCCCGCCGATCAATGTGCTGCGAGCGGAAAACTCAGAGGCGCTAACGCGAGCAGGCGTACCCACGCCGCCGCCAACGCATGCAGGCGAAATGGTTCTCGCTGTGCGACCGGCAGATGTCAGCGTCCACAACGATCCGCGGCCCGATGCGCTCGACTGCGAAGTACTATCGAGCGAGCCGACCGGCAGCGATTTGTGGGTCATCGGTTCGTGGCAAGGCCAGCGTATCAAAGGCCGCGCAGCGGTCGGCTTCGACATTCGGCGCGGCACGCGCGCGTATTTTCAAGTGCCGAAAGAAAAGCTGTATTGGTTCGATCTCGCGACCGGCGCTCGAGTCGGACGATAGTCCTTGCAGCATGCTCGGTTTACGCCAAGCTGATTTGGCGGGCCGAACCAAATGCTGGATCAGCCACGCATCGAGCGACAGTTTCGCGGCTCGCACGGTACATCGAGAGCGTTGCGAGCAAGCGCGTCGTTCGGAAGTGAAGCGGGCTGGCGTCGGAGATCAAGCAACCTGACGTTCTTAGATCAAGCGGGCCAGCGCCGCCGCCACGCATCCGTGGGCTAACCGGCAAAGTACGGTTCAGGCAAGCCTGTGATGCCCGGCTCGATTGCCAAGACATGCCCGGCGAAAGGCTGCGCGGCGAGATCTTGCTCCGGAATGCGCATCCGAGCAGTGGTGATAAACAGCGTGCGCCAGTCGGCACCGCCGAATGTGAGGCTGGTCACGTGCTGCACCGGCAGGCGCAGCACGTGATCGACGCTGCCGTTCGGCGCATAGCGCGTGATGCGCCAGCCGTTGTAATGCGCGCTCCACACAAAACCTTCGCGGTCTACCGTGAGGCCGTCGGGGAATCCGTCATCGGGCGCGATCTCTGCGAACAGCGCGCGCTCATGTGCGCACCCTGTTTCCTGATCGAAACGATAGGTGTAGATCCGCCGCACCCAGGTGTCGCACAAATACATCGTGCGATTGTCCGGGCTCCAGGCGATGCCGTTGGTGCAGCTGATGTCGCTCACGATGCGATGCGCGGTCAGGTCGGCGTCGAGCCGATACACTGAGCCGGTAGGCGATGGCGTGTTCGCGATGTTTTTGGTGCCGGCCCAGAAACGTCCGGCTCGGTCGACTTTTCCATCGTTGAATCGGTTGTCCGGCAAGTGTGCTTCCGGGTCGACTAGCGCGGTCACAGCGCCGGCTCGATCGATCGAGACGAATCCTGTTCGCATCGCGGCAATCAACCCGCCGCCCTCCCGCAATCCGATGCAACCGGTGGGCTCGGGCATCGGGATGCCGGTCACGACGTTCGTGTTCGCTTGCCACCGTTGTACGCGTCTACCTTCGACATCGACCCAGTACAGCGCCTGCTCGCGAGCATCCCAGACCGGGCTCTCGCCGATCAGATCAGCCGACGCTACGACTACGCGAACATCGCTCATCCGGCACGTCCCCTAGTGATGAAAGAAATGCGCAACGCGGCACCAGTCCTCCCGGCAGGCGGTAGGTTGAGGCGGACCGGCCATGCGATCGTCCACGTTCCACGACTAGAGCGTAGCTCATGAATCCTCGGGCGGGCAGTGTCGTAGATGAATAAGCAACTTCCGATATAACGGTAGAACGCAGACATAGAACATAGATATAGAACTAGTTATAGAACTTAGCGGAGAGAGAAATGGAGGCGCGCATCGACTAGCCTGAATCATGCATCGAACACCGAATCGGACGAGGGGAGCATGGAGATCCCGCGGAGAAGGATCGGCGACCGCTGCATCGCCGGCGCAAGTAACGCGTCGGATGCCCGATCCAATTACTGCATCAGGAGATCACTATGAAGTTTCGCTCCAACATACCTTTGAAAACATCCGTGCTCGCTGTGAGCGCGGCCTTCGCTGCCGCGGCCGGCCTTGCGCCGGCCAAAGCGCAGGCACAGGCAGCCGCCGCCGAAGTGGTCTACGAGTACGCCGCCAAGATCGTGTGCGGCGCCTCTATCGACCCCAAAGACATGCGCCTCGCACACGGGTTCTACGCCACGACGGTCAACGTCCACAACCCGAACGAGAAGGAGGTTCGGCTGCTGCGCAAGACGCTCGCTCTGACCATTCCTGACGGCGGCGAGCGGCCGGGCAAAGTTTTTTCGCTACTCGATGCGCCGGAATCGCTCAAGCCGGGTCAGGCGCTCGCCACTGAGTGCGAGGATATCCGGAAGCGCTCTGGTCTGCCGTTTCCCAGCCCGGGGCTGCCGTACATCGAAGGCTTCGTCGTGATCCAAAGCACGGACAGCCTGGACGTCGTCGCGGTGTATACGACCGCGGCATTGGGCGGCGATGCGACGGGTAACGCAACCGTTGCGGGACAACACAGCAGCATTCACGTCCTGCCGGTAGCGCAGCGGCGCAAAGCGGTTGGGCTTACGCAGCCGGATCTAGTTCCACTGCCGCTCGGGCCGAACGGCAACTTCTGCAAACGCGTCGCCACACCCAACGGCAGCGCCTTGCAGTTCCGCGTGCAGAACAGTGGCGGTGGCGCCGCAGGCGCATCGACCACGCGAGTCGAGTTCGCGGGGCATCCACCGGTCGCGATGATTCCAACAGTTGCGCTCGGATCCGGCCAGTTCGTGGATCTGCTGGCCCCGATCCCGCCCGGTGCGTTCGACCCGGATGTGGAATTTCGCATCGAAGTCGATACGGGTCTGGTCGTGCCCGAGTCAAATGAAGGCAACAACACCGCGAGCGGAGTGTGCCTGGGCTGAGCAGCTAGACGCTGTTCCGAGTAGCGCCGGTCCACGACGGCGCTACTCGGTCATGCCGAGAGCATCGGCCGCCCCCGACCTCACGCGAGAATCGGAAATTGAAGAGCCGGAAATAATAGCACGCACTTTTTTAAAAGCGCGACTAGAGGAGCGGTCCGGAAAGCGCGCGACGACGTGAGCACGGCCACGATTTAGGGATACTCATCCACTTTCGCGCCATCGATTCGGCCTCTGGCGTACGTGAAGTCCGCTGCTTGCGGGGTGCTCGCCGACGGTCTAGAGGTGGCTACCCTGCGCATCCAATCTCAGACGTAGCGCTTTGATCGCGCCCGAAGGGGTCGGGACAATGAGATCACGACGACGGGGTGCGGCGATTCTGCGCTAGATCGCGGCGCTGCGCGAAGGCGGTCGGCGCAACACCCGGAGCTTTAGAGATTGGTGCGTGCGTGCGATCGGGCAAACCCCACGCGGCGTAGCGGCTCAGTCTCGCAATAACGATCGAGTTAGCGGCGTGTATTGGACGAGCTCGACTCGTCCCAGATGCTGAATTTGACCGGAAATGTGGCCCGGTGATAGTGCTCTTTGAGCGTGCTCAGCTCGAGCACGATTTTCATCGGGAAACCCTGCCGGTTGCCGCGCGTGTCGATCAGGAGCTCTTCGAAATACTGATCCAACTGCATCGGCCTGCGCCACAGCCGAGCGACCTGGTTGAGGATTCTTGGATACTTGCCGGCTAGTTCTTTCGGCTCCAGCGCGGGCTCGAGTGATGACAGGAATGCTTTGCACTCGGTGCTGAGCTCTAGGTCGTCCTGCGACGGCCGGCGGCGAAGTGTTTGAAACGCGGACGATGCATTGGTGGCTTCTTGATTCATGAGCGGGTCCCCTGACGAGGTTGTTGTAATTACGGAGCCGCCTCATTGCGCTAGCACGCCGCGGGCCGCTCTCGGTGGGCTCTGACGCACGTCGCTTAAGCCCGACGAGCAGTGTAATCATGTCCGCGCATTTACGCTATCTGTTGCGATGAATCCGGAGGTGTGATTGCACTTGGAAGCAATTAATCAGGACGCGCAGATCCGGTCAGGCGATCGAGCACTGCGCGAGTGATGGCCTGCGTGCCATCTTTGCCGCCGAATTCCCAAGGTTTTACACCGTCTGGACCGAATGCCGCGCGCACGCAATCGTCCAGCAGCTTGGCACCCTCACGCAAACGCGCGTCGCCGTGCTGATCGCCCAGCCATTCCAGCATCATCGCCGCCGACAGGAACATCGCGGTGGGATTGGCCTTGCCGCTGCCGGCGATGTCGGGCGCGGTGCCGTGGCAAGGTTGAAACATCGCATGCCGATCGCCGATGTCGCCTGAAGGGGCGAGGCCCATTCCGCCGATCAGCCCCGCGCCGAGGTCGGAGAGGATGTCACCGAACATGTTCTCCGTCACGAGCACATCGTAGCGCCAGGGTTGGCGCACGAGGTTGAGTGCCATCGCATCGATATTTGCGTAATCGTGCGCGATGTCTGCAAAAACTTGTGCACGCTCGGCGAAGATTGCGCGAGAGTACGCAAAGGCACGCAGCACCCCGGCCTTGTCGACGCACGTCACCGATGCACGCAGCCCGTCGGCTTTGCGCCGTTGCGCTATGCGAAAAGCGTAATCGAAGATGCGCGCAGAGCCCGATCGGGTGATGCGCATGGTGTCGATGGCCGTGTCCGGATCGACCATCGTGCCGCGCCCGCGCGACCAGTACAGCCCCTCAGTCTGCTCGCGCAGAATCACCAGATCGATCTGCGCCGCTCGGGGGTCGCGCAGCGGACCGTCCAAGCCGGCGATCGAGCGTATCGGCCGCACGCCAGCGTAGAGCTCGAGCTCGATACGGATGTCGAGCTGCGGTGCGATCTCGGTGCCGTCGGGATAGCGCACGTCGGGCAGTCCCATCGCGCCGAACAAAATTGCGTCGGCCTTCGTCACCTCGCGCATCGCTTCGTCGGTGAAGGCGCTGCCGGTTTCTCGGTAGGCGTTGGCGCCGCCCGCGACGTTGTTCCAGGAAAATTTCGGACCGCCGACACGCTGCGTCAGCGCTTCGAGCAACTGAAGGCAAGCGGCCATCACTTCGATGCCGATGCCGTCTCCCGGCAATACGGCGATACGCAATTCGGATTTCGATGTCATGAGGATGCAAGCTCGTGTGGCAATCGGTCGGGGCAATTTGCAGCCGCGTATGCGTACAATTATACGCGTACGGGCTCATGCAGCCGCCATCCGGGTGCTCGGCGATGCTGCTGCAATCCAACTTGAATTCGACAACGGGAGAAACCAATGAAACTCAAAGGAGCGGTGAGCATCGTGACCGGATCGGCCACCGGCAGCGGCGCGGCCTGCGCCGTGCAGCTCGCGCGCAAAGGCAGCCGCGTGGTGGTGAATTACAGCCGCAGCGAAGCCGAAGCCAAAGCGACGCTGCAGGCATGTGAGCAAGCCGGCGCTGAAGCGATTCTGGTGCGCGCCGATGTGGCCATCGATTCCGAATGCAAGATGCTCGCGCAGGCGGCGATCGACAAATGGGGCCGGATCGATGCGCTGATCAACAACGCGGGCATCACCAAGTACGCTGCGGCAACCGATCTTGGCGCACTCGATGCAGAGGACTTCCAGCGCTTGTACGCCGTCAACGTGATCGGTCCGTATCAGATGATCCGCGCGTGCGCGCCGACCATGCAGAAGCAGGGCGGTGGATCGGTAGTGAACATCTCCTCGGTGTCCGGCGTCATCGGGATCGGTTCGTCTACCGCGTATGTCGCATCGAAAGGCGCGTTGAACGTCATGACCCTGACCTTAGCCAGGGCACTTGCCCCGGCGATCCGCGTAAACGCAGTGCTGCCCGGAATGATCGAAACCCGCTGGCACAAGGATCGGTTCGATGCGGCCGGCTACGAGAAATTCAAAGCCGACTACGAGAAGATGGTACCGTTGAAAAAAGCCGCATCGCCGGACGACGTCGCCGAAGTAGCGGTGTGGCTGCTCGAAGGCGGCGATGTGGTGACCGGCGAATGCATCTTCGTCGACAGCGGCATGCACCTCGGTTTCGCTAGCCGCACGCGTTGAGGATGGCATCGAAGCCCGTCCCAACCGCAGCTTTGAAAACGCGATGCTGTGCAGCAGAACGACCGCGGCGCGCGGTACTTGCTACGGGGTTGCAGACGGCATTCATGCGCGGTCGATACACGCACCCGGCTAGCAGGGTGCGATCAGCACGGTCGCGAAGCTCAGGGCTCCCGTCCCGACTTCACCGGATAGCGTGCCTCGCGCCAGGCTTTCATGCCACCATCCAGCGCCACGGCGTATTGAAAGCCCATCTCTCGAAGTGTCGCCGCCGCGAGGGTCGAGATGTAGCCAAGCTCGCAACAGGCAAGAATGCGCCGCGTGGGATCGGGCAGGTCGTTATTTACGCGCAGCTCTAGTTGGCCGCGCGGCAGTAAACGCGCTCCCGGAACGTGCCCGCTTTCATAGGCGTCGCGCTCGCGCACGTCGAGCACGATCAAATCATTATCGACAGCCTCCACGCGCGCCTTCAGTTCGGCGAGAGACATGAACGGCACTTTGGCGGCAGCCTCGGCAAGCAGCTGAGAAACTGCCTTGCCCCCGCTCATGTTGGTTCGTAACGCCTCGGTGATGTGCTTCGGCATGGTGAGATTGAGATTGCTCATCATCTCTATG
>JBDTMS010000051.1:0-11556 GCA_039934195.1 Betaproteobacteria bacterium | reverse complement strand
GGAATTTCGGCGTGCACGACGTAGCTCTTGTCGTCCTCTTTCACGTCCATCTTGATGCGCACCTGTTCCTGCTGCTCGAACCGCACGGGTCGAAGGAATACGCCTTTCAGCATGTCATCCAAAGTCTCTTCGAACGGATCCCAACGGGTAACGTTTGCCATGACAATCTCCTGAATTCGTCGCAATAAAAGAACTAATAAAAGCCTGGGTTCGGGAGCTGAACTGGCGATCTGCTCCGGCCCTTGACGCCATAGATAGGCACCGGCCAAACGATTTCAAGAGGAGCGAATTGCAGTTTTGTGCGCGAGAATCACGGGGCGATCGATTGTACCGGCGCCGGAAATGAGGGCGATATGAGCGGCTTCAAGACCCGTTGGCGACAAACTAGCCGTCGCCCTGCGCGCTCGCGATTTCTCGTTCCAATGCGCCGCGCTCGATCTCGACCGCTGCACGCAGCGCGAAGATTTTCAAGATAGCCTGATGCGGTAGATCCTCGCGCATCGGCTGATCGTCCGCGCAAGCAATGTGGCCGATCACGCGACCGCCCGAGTCCAGGCAAGGGATGCCGAGATAGCTCGAACGCTCGTATTTGGCTTCGAGCGGCCAGCGCTGATCGGCATCGCGCGGCTGGAACACGGTACGTCCGCCGAGGATCACCTCTTCGCACGCTGTTTGCGCCAAATCGAACTCCACGCAGTTGGCGAACGATCCGGCTTTCCAGCGCGCCAGCATGCGCACTCGCGTGGTGGGCTGTTGATCGCTGCACTCGCAAACGAACGCCTCGCGCACACCGAGTACCGCGGCGAAATTCTTGACGAGATTGCGCATGCACTCTTCACCGGAGAGCGGCGCCAGCGCCTGCGCGATCTCAACCAGCGCCTCCTGCACGCGCTTGCGATTGCTGATGTCTGACGCCAACCCCACCAGCCGTTGCGGCAGGCCTTGTGCATCGCGCACCAGTGCCGCGCGCGCCAGCACGCAGCACCAAGTGCCATCGCGGCGACGCAATCTATGCTCCGTACTTATGCGCGGGGAGCGTCCTTCGATGTGCGCGTCGAACGCGCTCATGGTCGCGTCGTAATCTTCGGGATGGATACGCAGCCACCATTCCTCCATGCGATCGGACAACTCGTGCTCGGAATAACCAAGCAGATTCTTCCAGCGCTCGGAGAAGTGAGCCCGGTCTTGTTTCAAATCCCATTCCCAAATCGCATCGTCGGCCCCGCGTATCGCAAGGCCATAACGGTCGCTGAGCTCACGCAGCTGATTTTCGGCGTGCGCATGCAGCGCAGCTTCATGGTTGAGTTGCGCATCGAGCGTCGCGAGCGTCGCACGCATCCGCTCCATCGCGTTGGCAATCGCGAGCAACGGTTCACCTCGTGGCGGTAACTCGGTAGCGTCAGTAGACGCTGCGAAGGCAGCGGCGATCGCGTCTAACCGGCGCCGCGCTTTGGTGCGGTGGATCGCCAATGCCACGGTAGCCGTTCCGAGCAAGATCGCCAGTGCCCAGAGCGCCTTCGTCCCCGCCATGGTCGACGCCATACTGGTCGCCGCAAGCGCGATATGCGTGTAACACGCAAGTAACGCGGCGATGGCTAGCTTGCTCACGTTAAACCCCGATCCAGTTCGCTTAACGGTGCGCCGGCTTGCGCGGCCGACAGACGCGCGCGCACACCATTGAGAACGACGCGCTCCATTTCGACACTGGCACGCACCGCAAACAATTTCAGGATCGCGTCATGCGGAATATCACCGCTGATTTCGACTTTGTCATGACAAGCAATATGACCGATGACCTCGCCTTTGGTGTCGATGCACGGCATGCCGAGATAACCCTGCGTACCGAACTGGCGCTCGATCGGCCAGCGCGCAGAAACGCCGCGCGGTGCGAACACCGTGCGTTTGCCGGCGATAACTTCTTCGCATGGCGTACCCGGCAGATCGAATTCCACGCATTCTGCGGGGCCGTCGCGTTTCCAGTGTGCCAGCATACGCACACGATTCGTGCGATCGACACAGCACTCGGCCAGAAACGCTTCTTCGGTACCGATCAGCGTTGCGAATTTTTGCACCAACGCACCGTACGCTTGCTCGCCTTGCAAGCCATTGAGCCCATCGGCAAGGTCGATCAGCACCTGCTGCACCTGCCGGCTCTGTGAGATGTCGGTATTGAGACCGACCAGGCGATACGGTTTGCCGTTCGCATGGCGAACTGCGGTGGCGCGCGCCAGCACCCAGCGCCATGAGCCATCCTGCTGCAACAGCCGATGTTCATACTCGAAGCGCTCCGCGCGGCCATCGAGATGCGCCTGCAGCTCGGCCATCGCACGTTCGCGATCTTCAGGATGGATACGACTGTTCCACTCTCCAATGTCGTCGCCGATCGCCGCCTCGTCGTAGCCGAGCATGCTTTTCCAGCGCGGCGAGAAGTAAGCATTGCCGGTTTTCAGATTCCATTCCCACATGCCGTCGTTGGCACCGCTGATCGCCAACGTATAGCGTTCCTGCGTCTCGCGTAATTTCACCTCGGCACGCAGGCGTTGCTGCGCCTGTTCGGTCAGCCGCGAGCGCGCTTCGGCGACGTAAGCACTGAACCGTTCGGGTACATCTGCGAGCGGCGGCGCTTTGGCGAGAGGGTGCGCTGCCGTTGTACCGGCGATCAATTGGCGTCCCTCGCCGCAGATGCGACGCACCGCGGCTCGCAATCGCCACTCGCTGGAGAGCAACCACACGATGATCGCTGCGAGCACGGCGATGGTCGCGGATACGAGGTCGCCCACGAGCCACCCGACTAGCCCGATCAGCGCGGCGCCGGCAGCGAGAGCCGCTCGGCGGAGATACGCGGCGCCAGGCGAGCGTAACGGTTCGGGCGTGGACGACGATTCGGCACGTGACGATCCAGCGATCGGCGTGCTGGCAGACTCTGGAAGCTCGCTGAGCGCCATCGTTACGATCTCATGCGATGCGGGATTCGGCCAAGCGTCCGCGCGGCGCGGCCTGCTCAACCGCTGCCAGCGGCAAAGTGAAGTGAAACGCCGTGCCCACACCGAGCGTGCTCTCGACGCTCAGCCGGCTCGCATGCAGATCGAGAATGCTCTTGGTAATCGCCAGGCCGAGGCCCGCATGCGCGCCCTTGTCCCAATCCACGTTGTGCACACGATAGAAGCGCTCGAAAATATGCGGAAGGTCGCCTGTCGCGATGCCGCGGCCGGTGTCCGCAACGCTGATCGTGGCCTGTTCGTCGGTAACTCGAACTTGCATTGTGATCGACCCCTGCGGCGGCGTGTGCGTCAATGCATTGCCGATCAGATTTTCCAGAACGCGCTCGATCAATCCGATGTCTCCCGACACATAGCCCAGACGCTCGGGAAAGTCGAGCACCAGGCGCACATCTTTCTGCTCCGATTTGAGCTGAAATTTCTGCGCGACGTCCTGCAACAACTCGCCGATCGAAAATGGTTCTGGGCTCAGCTCGACTTCATGGGCTTCAAGCTTGGCCAGCTCGATCAAGTCGTTCACCAGCTTGCCGAGGGGCTCGCAGCTGCGCGACGCGATCGACAGATAGTTCTGGCGCTCGCTCGCATTTAGCGCCGAGTCTTTGAGCAGCAGCGTGTCGACGTAGCCTTGCAACGTCGCGATCGGCGTTTTCAGATCGTGCGACACGTTGGCGACGAGCTCGCGGCGCAAGGTGTCGTTCTGCTGCAAGCGCTGCAGTTGCGCGGTCATGCGCTCGGTCATGTCGTGGAAGGTAACGGTGAGCCGATCGATTTCGTCGCCGCCGCGCTCTTTGGCTGCCGATTGCACCATCGGATGCGCGCTCGCATCGCGCCGCTGGAACTCATCCATCGCCCCCGCGAGCCGCTCGAGTTTGCGCGTCATGAACGCAAATATCGTCAAGCCGACGATCAGCGCGAGCAGCGCGCTCAAACCCGCGACCGACGCGGCGATCGGCGCGATATCGCTTTGCGTGAGCAGTCCCCATAGGCCCGCCGGGCGCTCGGCCGCCAGCATGACGTAGAGGTAAGCCTGCGGATTTTCCGAACTGGGTATCGCCGTTGCCGAGAATATGCGCGGATCCTGCGGATGGCGCGGGTCATCGCCGCGAATCGGCAGATTAGCACCGCGATCGAGAAAGGCGCGGATCGGCGCGAGCTCGACGCGATCCAGCTTCACCTCGTTCGGCTTGGCAGAAAACGCGACGATGCGGCCATCGGGATCGAGCAGATAGATCTGGATCGAGGGGTTGGTGATCATCTGCATGTCGAACATGGAACGCAGACGGGAAGCATTTGCTTCCGAGCTGTTGACCAGTCCATTTTGCGCAGCGAGATGTTGCGCCAAGGTTTGATTCAGGCGCTGATTCGATTCCTCGCTGTAGCGCTGGAACAGATGCAGCGTACCTAACAGCGACACCGCCGCGCACAGTGCGAACAGACCTAACAGAACCAATGAGAGCTTGCTGTAGAGCGTGCGAAACATGGAAGCTGCGGCGCTGGATTCTGCTTAGCGGTGCGCAATCACGACGGCTTGTCGGCGTCGGCGAACTTGTAGCCCACGCCCCACACGGTGTAGATGTACTCGGGATTTTGCGGGTCGCGTTCGATCTTCGAGCGCAAGCGATTGATGTGCGAATTGACCGTGTGATCGTAACCGCTGTGCTGATAGCCCCAGACCTGATCGAGCAGTTGCTCGCGGCTGTACACGCGGCCGGGATAGCGCGAAAAGTGCACGAGCAGATCGAACTCGCGTGCAGTCAACTCTACCGGCTGACCGCGCACGCTGACCGCGTGGCGATCGATGTCGATGGTCAGGTCGCGCACCTGAATCACGCGCGCCTGTGCGGCCCCTTCGGCTTTTTTGCTCAGCATCTCGACCCGGCGAAACAACGCCTTCACCCGCGCGGTGAGCTCCATCACGCTGAACGGTTTAGTGAGATAGTCGTCGGCGCCCATCTCTAGTCCCAGCACGCGGTCAAGCTCGCTGGATTTCGACGTCAACATCAGGATCGGCGTGTAGCGGCCGGCGCCGCGCAACCGCCGGCACACCTCGAGGCCATCGATGCCGGGCAGTTTCAGATCCAGAATGATCAAGTCGTAGGCGTTCGCTTGCGCTTCGGCCAGGCCGACGATGCCGTCGAAAGCGAGATTGACCTGACACGGCAAATCCTGCACGTGCAGCTGGATCAGCTTGGCGATGTCGAGCTCGTCTTCGATGACCAGAACTTTATTCATCTGCCTCCCCCGAGACGCGCTTCCAGAGTACGTCGATACGGTTGCTGGAATCCGGCGTGCCACCGCGGCACTGTGCACAGCAGGCTCGGCGAATCTGCCGCTCATTTTACGCGCCGGCTCCGAGTGCGACTGACCCCGCCGCGATTCCATCATCATGCTGCCGCCTTCACTGCGCGTGCATCCTGCGCCACCGCAGTTTCGCCATTGCCGCGACCGCCGGTGATCAATCGCGTGCCGCCGCGGTACGTCAAGTATGCCCAAAACCAGTCGAACATGACCGACACACGATTGCGCACGCCGACCAGAAAACCCAAGTGCACCGCACCCCAGAACCACCACGCGAGCGCCCCGGACGCGCGCACCCAGCCGAAGTCGGCGACCGCGGCCTTGCGTCCGATCGTGGCGAGACTGCCGAGATGCGTGTAGGCGAACGGTGCCGGCACCGCGCGGCCTTCGACCCGCGCACCGATCACCCTGGCGACATACAGGCCGCCTTGCTTTGCTGCCGGCGCCAGGCCCGGCACCGGTTTGCCTTTCCATGCGAGCGACAATGCCGTATCGCCGAGTGCGAAAACGTTGCCGAGGCCCGGCACCGAGAGATCGTCGGCAACCTTGAGACGGCCGGCGTTATCGGATTCGGCTTGCAACCAGCGCGCCGCAGGCGAGGCAACCACGCCGGCCGCCCACATCACCGTGCGCGAAGCGATGCGATTGCCGCTCACCGTAACGCCGGTGTCGTCGATTCGCTCGACGCGGCTGTCGAGCAGCACTTCGACGCCGAGGCGTTCGAGCGATCGCCGCGCATGCTCGGACAGCGCTGGTGGAAACGTCGGCAGAATCCGCGCGCCGGCCTGCACCAGCAGCACTCTGGCGTGCGCTGGATCGAACCGGCGAAATTCTTTCTCCATCCCGAAGCGAGCCAACTCGGCAATCGCGCCCGCCAACTCGACGCCGGTCGGACCGCCTCCGACGATCAGAAAAGTCAGCAAGCTGCGCCGCTCGCCTTCATCGTCGCACGCTTCGGCCAGCTCGAATGCAGTCAGCATCCGCCGGCGCATTTCGGTGGCATCTTCGATGCGCTTGAGGCCCGGCGCGAACGGCGCCCAGTCCTCGCGCCCGAAATAGCTGTGCGTCGCGCCGGTAGCGAGCACCAGATAATCGTACGGTATGCGTGCCGCGCCGACGATAACTTCCTGCCGCTCTTTATCGATGCCAGTGACTTCGCCGAACCGCACTTCAGTGTTGAATCGCTCGCGGAACAACCCGCGAATCGGCGTCGCAATATCGCCGGGCGACAATCCCGCCGTCGCAACTTGGTAGAGCAGCGGCTGAAACAAATGATAGTTGTGGCGATCGATCAAGGTGACGCGCACTTGCGCACGGGCGAGCCGTGCGGCGCAACTCAAACCACCGAACCCGGCACCGACGATTACCACGCGCGGCAGGCCGGCAAGCGCAAATGCCGGTTTGCCATCCAGTTGCGGGAACAGCCGCTTTGCGACGCGACCGATGACAGCGTCGATCGACAATGCGCCGGGTCCGTTGAGCGCCAGCAACGCGAACGTCAGCATCCAATACACATCTTCCGACAGACGTGGCTCCATCATTTGCATCGCGGCCAAGGTCAGCAGAAGGATCGCTGAAGTTATTCGGGTGCCGACGCCGAGTGCGAGGGACCACGCGCCGGCGAGCAACAGCGGCGCGGGAACGTGCGCCGCGCTGCGCAGAGGGAAGAATAGGGCCACCGACTCGGGCGCCATGAACCCTGCGATTGCACTGCCCGCCGCGATCAGCATGGCCGCAACCAGCCACAAACGCAGCACAAGCAGAAACGGCGAGCGGAGCCAGCGCGTCACAAGCTGCGCAAAGTGCAGCAGCGATTCGGCAAACGGCAATGCACTGTCGTTGAATCCGCGGGCCAGCATGCGGTCGAGCGAGATCGCACCCGCGCCGTTGACCACGTACCAGCCGAACAACGCAACCCACAACAGGTGCGTATCGAACGCGAGGTAGTTGAATTGAATGACCAGCGACAGCACGAGCATCGCGCAGGCGGCTGCGCGCGTTCCCAGTCCGAGCGCCAGCATCACCGAGCCGCCGACTTCGATCAGCACGCCGAGCAATGCCGCGCTGGCGGGGCTCATCCAGCTAACCGGATATTCGTTAGCGGCGAGATCCAGCGCGTTGTCCCAATTCGCAGCCTTGAGCAAGCCGGAAATGAAGAACACTTGAGCTAGCCATAACCGGATGATGACGTCGACGAACGGCCACGCCGCGATGCGCACACCGCGCAGAATTGTGGTCACCGACGCCAGCGGACGTGCCAGTACGCGCTGCTTCAGTCCCGCGCGCCGTAGATCCAGTTGAGAGTCGTGCATGGCGATTTACTCAAGAGCGATGATCGTGCGCGCATTGCGTCAATGCGCATACCGGCACTGGAATATGCAGCGGCTGCCGTTCTCGTGATGCAGCTTGCAGCACAGGACAGCGCTCACGCCGTGACGAAATACATAGGCTTGCGCGGCTAGCAGCATGCCCATCGGCGGCGCCAGAAAATAAATCCACGCATCTGTCCACTGCATCGCCGGCAACGCGGACGCAAACGTGCGTGCGGGATTCATGCTCATGCCGGACAGCGGCGCCTCGAGCGAGATATAAACGGCGACCAGCGCGCCGGCAAACAACCCTGTATAGCGATTGAGGCGAGGACGATTGGAGATGGTCAGCACCGTCAGCATCAACCCGAATGAGATCGCCAGCTCTGCGAGAAAAGCGGTCCAGCGGCCGGCGGTGCCCGGCAGCGTGACGGCGTAATTGACTGTGGGATGGCCGATCACCATCGGCATCAGCGCCGCAGCGGCCAGCACGCCGAGCGTGCTGCCGACGAATTGGAACAGGACATAGAACGCCGCATCCCACGAGCTGATTTTGCCCAGACGCCAGAACGTCAGCGTGACAGACGGGTTCAGATGCGCACCGGAGCGCTTGCCCATCGGTGAGTAGATGATCGCAATCGCGGTGAGCCCCATCGCGATGCCGGTCAGACAACGCCGCAACCCCGGATCGGTAAGCGCACCGTGCGTCGGCGATCCCGGATATTCGAGCAAACCGGTGAACAAACACGCCGCCAGCATGAACAGTCCGAGGCCGACCGCCTCCATTAGATATTCCGGCCAGTGGCTCGCCAGCGCACGAGTACCGCCTTCGATGAAGCCGGTATTCGATGCGGTCAACGCGGTTCCGCCGTTGATCGCGTTGGACATCAGGCGCTTGCTGCAAGCACGGCGCGCTTCACCGGAATTTCGGCTTGCGACTGCCAGAATTGCGGAATGTCCGTGCGGTAGCGTCGCTGGACCAGATTCGCGACCAGGCCGGTCCACCCGGTTTGATGCATTGCGCCCAATCCAAGTCTGGTTTCGCCGTGGAAGTATTCATTGAAGAGCAGCAGCTCGCGCCAGGCCGGATCGGTATTGAATGGACTGTGCTCCGGCAATGCGGGAATGCGGCCGCTGCCGTCGCGCCGGAACATGTCGACCAGGCGATCGGAGATCAGTTTCGCCACTTGATTGAGATTGAGCTCCTGATTGTCCAGGCACGGCACGCGAACTTTGAAGTCGTCGCCGAGAAAGCGATGATATTTCTCGATCGCCTGAATCAATACGTAGTTGGTCGGCATCCAGATCGGACCGCGCCAGTTCGAGTTGCCGCCGAACAAGCCCGACGTCGATTCGCCCGGTACGTATTCGATGAGCGCGCGGCCGACCCCGTGCACGTGGCCGAGATCCTGGCGCTCGGCGTGGACACGGGACACGCTGCGCACACCGTAGTCGGAGAGAAACTCGCCTTCGTTCAACAGATGCTGCAGGACGCGTTTGAGTTTGTCCGAATCGACCAGCGCCAGCAGGTGCTCCCCGCGCGCGTTGGTTTTGGTGGGACACTCGCTCACGTACTGGCCATCGAACAAGCCGTAGCGATGCGCGTTCATCATCTTGTGGAAACGCGGTGCCGCGCTCAGCAGGCGCTTGTCGACGATCTCGCACGCGAATAGCGGAATCAACCCGACCCACGAGAATACGTCGATACGCTGCGCCGAGCCATCTGGGCCCACCACCACGTCTTTGAAGAATCCATCGGCGTCATCCCACAACGAGACGCCGACGCCGCTGCCGCCCGCGATGGTGTTCGCGATACCGAGGAATTGCAGATAGCACTGCATCGCGACGTCTTCGTATTCCGAATCCTCGGCATTGAGCTCGAGGCACATCAGCGTCATGTTGAGCGCGAACATCGCCATCCAGCCGGTCGCATCCGCTTGCTTCAGGCTATAGCCGGCCGGCAGCGGCTGCGAGCGGTCGTACACCGAAATATTGTCGAGACCGAGAAAGCCGCCTTCGAACACGTTGTTGCCGTCGGAATCCTTCCGATTGAGCCACCACGTGTAGTTCATCAGCAGCTTGTGCGTCACGCGCTGCAGAAAACCGACATCGCCTTTGCCGCGCTGTACGCGCTCGGCGCGGTACGCCTTCAGCGCCGCCATCGCCAGCACCGGCGGGTTGACATCGTCGAACGACCACTCGTACGCAGGCACCTGCCCGTTGGGCGCGATGTAGCGCTCGGTGAGCAAAAGCTCGAGCTGATTTTTGGCGAAATCGACGTCGACCAACGCCAGCGCCGAGCAGTGAAAAGCGAGATCCCACTGCGCAAACCACGGGTACTCCCATTTGTCCGGCATCGAGATCACATCGGCCGCCTTCATGTGCCGCCAGCGGCGATTGCGGCCGCCCTTGCGCGATCCCGGCGGCGGAAATTGATCGCCGTCCAGCCAACGCGCAACATCGAAATGGAAGAACTGTTTGCTCCAGATCATGCCGGCCATCGCCTGCCGCATGATGTTCATGTCCTGGGTGTCGCCGGCGGGGAGCAGATCGTCGTAGAACACGCCGGCTTCCGCTTCGCGTTTCGCAAAAATTACTTCGCGCTTCTCGAACGGCGCCGCGAGCGCCTGGCGCGACAAGGTCATTCCGATGGTCACCGAATGTCCAGGCGCGACTGCGAGCTCGTGCCATGCGCCGAATTTGGTGCCGGTCATTTCCGGATTCACTGCGTTAGCTTCGCCGTGCACGACGTGACGATGGAACGCGTCTTTCACGTACGGCGTTGGATTTCCCACGTTCCACAGATGCTGTGCGTTGCTTTCGTTCTCGGTGTATAGCCGCTGCGCGACATGACGTCCGTACAAATGATAGGTGCCGAGATCGGGATGTACTGCCTTGACTGCCCACTGCGCGCCTTTCGGTGCCGCCTCATCGCTCAACATCGGCTTGGCCGCGTCGTCGCCCCAGCTCCAGGTATTGCGAAACCACAAGGTCGGCAGCAGATGAATGCTCGCGGTTTCCGGCCCGTGATTGGTGGCGATGACGCGGATGTGGATCTCATCCGCCGATGCTTTCGCGTAGCGCACTTCGACGTCGAAGTAGCGCTTGTCGTCGAACGCGCCAGTGTCGAGCAGAGTGAACGGCGGATCCTGGCGCGAGCGATTGCGATTCTCTTCCACCAGCCGGCCGTACGGATATTCCGCTTGCGGATATTTGTACAGATAGCGCAGCCAGCTATGCGAGGGCGTCGCGTCGAGGTAGAAGTAATATTCCTTCACGTCCTCGCCGTGATTGCCTTGATTGCCGGTGAGCCCGAATGCGCGCTCCTTCAAAATCGGATCGCAGCCGTTCCACAACGCGAGCGCAAAACACAGATGCTGCGATTCGTCGCAGATGCCGCCCAAGCCGTCTTCGTTCCAGCGATAGGCACGCGAGCGCGACTGATCGTGATCGAGATGCTCCCATGCGGTGCCGCCCTCGCTGTAATCCTCGCGCACCGTCCCCCAGGCGCGCTCCGCCAGATACGGTCCCCACAGGCGCCAGTTCTCCGTCCCCGTGTGCTGCGCCTCCAGTCGTTGCCGCTCTGCATTGAGCTCGCGTGTCGTGTTCATTGCGTTCTCCTCAAACGATGTCGTCGCCAAGCCGGCGAGCGCCTTGCTGCGATTTACGCAGCCTGCGCTTTGATGTCGTGCGCGATTGACGGCGTTGTCGCCGTCGCCGCATCGGTCTCGAGGTGCGCATGCCGGCGTCTCGCCTTCTCCAACCGCCACCACGCTTCCAAGGTGCATGCGACCGACCACGCCTGCACCGGCGCACCGCGCGGTGCGTGGGGCGGCGCGCCATCCATGATTTCGCTGACGCTGCCGACGCCGCCGTCGAGCAAGTGATCGCGCAACGGATCGAGGCGCGCCTGCGCGGACTTCGCGTCGCCGGTGACGCGATACTCGGCG
>JBDTMS010000050.1:0-11672 GCA_039934195.1 Betaproteobacteria bacterium | reverse complement strand
CGCAGTCTAACGATGTCCTACAGCGCATTCCGACAAGCTCCATATTAGACAGCTCGACCCGGAATCGAAAGCCCCGTCGACAGTCGACCAACCTTCCCTTCGAGACGCTTCGCGGCACAGAGTTCCAGGTGTGCCGCCTTGGCAACACCTGGTCGCGCTTAAGCGGCTTCTTCGCGCAGACGCAGCGCTTCCTCGATATCCACCGCGACGACCTTCGACACGCCCTGTTCCGGCATCGTAATGCCGATCAATTGCGTTGCCAGCTCCATCGTGATCTTGTTGTGGCTGATGAACAGGAACTGGGTATTCTGCGACATCTTCCGCACCAGGTTGCAGAATCGTTCGGTATTGCTGTCGTCGAGCGGCGCATCGACTTCGTCCAGCAAGCAGAATGGCGCTGGATTGAGCTGGAACAGCGAGAACACCAGCGCTAGCGCAGTCAGGGCTTTTTCACCGCCCGACAGCAGGTGGATCGAGGCGTTCTTCTTGCCCGGCGGACGCGCCAGAATCTGCAGGCCGGCGTCGAGGATTTCCTCGCCGGTCATCAGCAACCGTGCCTCGCCGCCGCCGAACAAGGCCGGGAACATCTGCGCGAGATTTTCGTTGACCTGATCGAACGTCACCTGCAGGCGCTCGCGCGTCTCCCGGTCTATCCGGCGGATTGCGCTCTCCAGCGTTTGCACGGCCTCGCGCAGATCCTGCGATTGCGCATCGAGGTAGTTCTTGCGTTCCTGATTGGTCTCCAGCTCTTGCAGCGCTGCCAGATTCACCGCGCCGAGCGCTTCGATTTCCGCGCTCAATCGGTTGCTGTCCGCTTGCAGGGCGTTGGGGCGCATGCCTTTCTGCACCTGCGCCGCGAGCGCCTCTTCGTCGGCGCCGGCCTCCGCCAGCTGCGCGGCGAAATTTTCTTCTGCCAGCCGCGCTTCCTGCTCTTTCAAGCGCACCTCGCCGACCCGCTCGCGCAGCGGATTGAGTCGCTGTTCGCAGCTCATGCGCTGCTGTTCGCTGTCCTTCAGCGCCAGCTCCGCCTGCTCCATGTTCTCGCGCGCGTCCGCCAGCGCTTTCTCTCGCTCAACCCGCGTTTCCAGGGCACTGTTCAGCTGCGCCTGGACCGGCGCCTCGTCCAGGCTCGCAAGCTCGCCGGACAGCTCGGCATGCGCGCCGGCGACCTTTTGCTGCTTTTCTACGGCGAGCGCCAGATTGGTTTCGATGTCGTCGATCTTCTGCTGGATGACGCGCACATCGAAGTCAGCTTCCTGCAATCGTCGCAACGCGCCCTGCACCGCTTCGCGCTTGCTGTCCAGCGTGCTGACCGCGAGGCGATTGCGCTCGCGCGCCGCTTCCCAGCTGTTGCGCAGCTCGACTAGCTCCGCACGCAACGCTTCCAGCCGCTGCGACGCCGAGCGGCGCTGATTGGTTTGATCCTCGAGCTCAGCCTCGATCTCCGCCAGATCTTGCGCTATTTGGCCACGGCGATGCTGCGCGCGTTCTGCCTGTTCGGACAGACGTACGTGATCGAGCTGAACGTCATGGCGCTGGCGCTGTATATCGTCCGCGTGCTCGCGCAAATGCATTGCCTGCTCGCGCTGGTCGTGCAACGCGGCCTGCGCTAGGTTGGCCTGCTCGCGCAGCGCATCGGCACGCGCCTCAAGCTGCGTATGTTGCGCGCGCAGCTCTTCGATCTCGCGCTGACGCGATAAAATCCCGTGCACTTCGGAATCGGCGGCGTGGTAGCTCACGCTGTCGCGGGTAAACACGTGTCCCTGCGGACACACCAGTACCGCGCCGGCCGGCAGGCTCTCGCGCTGCGCGAACCCTGCCGCGGCGTCGTCGACGACGTAGACGCGGTCTAGCCAGTCCGACAGCACCAGCGCAACTGCCGGGTCGACGCACGTGATAAAACTGAGCAGGGGTTTGCGGCCGGCCAGCTCCGACGCGAACGCGGCACCGTCGCGCTTCTGAAAGAAGCAAACTTTGCCCGGCGGCGGCTGCGTCAACCAGATCGACGCGCCCTGCACGTCGTCCAGTGCAATTGCATTTAGGCGTTCGCGCAGCACGGCTTCCAGTGCATCTTCCCAGCCCGGCACGATCCGAATCGCCTGCCACAGCCGGGCAAGCCCGTCGAGCTGCTGTTCGTCGAGCCACGCATGCATTTCGCCGGAACGGCTGACCTGCTTCTGCAGCAACTCCAACGCCGTGCAGCGCGCATCGACAGCGCCGAGCTCGCGCACGGCGGCGTCGGCTTCATCGGCGGCGATACGGTGCCCGTGCTCTGCATCCGGCAACGCATCTTCGATCCGAGCCAGCGCATCGCGACGGTCTTGGTGCTGATAAACGAGATCGTCGAGCTGCACGCGCAGTTGTTCGAGTCCGTCGGCGTCGGCGTCTTGCAAGTCGGCCTGCTCGCTCTGCAACCGCTGCTGGCGCTGCTCGAGTTGCGCCAGATTGCGCCCTGCGTGTTCTTCGCGGGTTGCTTCGACCTGGATTGCCTGCTCGCCCGATGCGCTCTTGTGCTGGCCTTCTTCGACTTCGCGCCGCGTGCTGGCCGCCGCCTGTTCTGCTTCCGGCAACGCGCTGGCGAGGGTTTCATGGTCGGCGCGAAACGCATCCAGCCGCTGTCGCGCGTCTGCCAGCTCATCGCGTTGCGCCGCTGCGGCCTCGCGAAGTGCAGCATCCTGACGCTGTGCCTCTTCGCGATCCGCGTTGAGCGCATTGAGCTGGTTGTCGACGCGGCGCCGGCTGTCGCGCAGATGGGTAAGCGCCTGTTCCAGCCGCGACGTTTCCGCATTCACTTCATACATCGAACCTTGCGCCGCGTGTACCGAATCCGATGACTGATAATGTGCTTGCCGCAGCTTTTCCAAGCTGGCTTCGAGCTCGCGCAACCGTGCGGTCTCAGCTTCGAGCTCGAGCTCGAGCTGCTCCATGTCGCGGGTCAGCCGGGCGCGCGCGTTGGTTGCGTCCTGCTTGCGCAGCAGCCACATCAGCTGCTGCGTGAGCTTGAGCGACGCTTCCAATGTGCGGTATTGCCCAGCGACTTCGGCTTGCGCAGCGAGATGCTCGAGCTGCTTGCTGAGCTCCTGCAGGATATCGTCGACGCGAGCGAGATTTTCGCGCGTATCTTCCAGGCGCAGCTCGGTTTCGCGGCGGCGCTCGCGGTATTTTGAAATGCCCGCGGCCTCTTCCAGGAACGTGCGCAATTCTTCCGGCTTCGCCTCGACGATGCGCGAGATCATGCCCTGCTCGATGATCGCGTACGCGCGCCCGCCGAGTCCGGTGCCGAGAAAAATATCCGCGACGTCCTTCCGGCGCACGTGCAGATTGTTGATAAAGTATGCCGACTCGCCGTTGCGCTCTAACACGCGCTTGACCGAAATCTCACTGTACTTCGACCACGCACCTGCGGCTTTGCCGAGACTGTTGTCGAATACCAGCTCGACGCTCGAACGATTGACCGGCTTGCGCTCGCCCGAGCCATTGAAAATGACATCCTGCATGGTCTCGCCGCGCAGATGTTTGGCCGACGATTCGCCGAGCACCCAGCGCACGGCATCGATGACATTGGATTTGCCGCAGCCGTTGGGCCCGACGACGCCGACCAATTGACCCGGCACCGGGATGTGCGTCGGATCGACGAACGACTTGAAGCCCGCCAGCTTGATATGAGAGAGACGCAATTTACGACACGAGGTAAACGGTTATAATCGAAGATTAAGTTTGATAAAACAAGCGCCTGGGCGGTTCGCCCAAGCGCGCATTTATTCTAACCCAATCGCCTGCAGGAAGACCACGTATCGCTGCCACCGGGTATCGCTGCTCCCGGCTTCCCCGCCCTGCGCGGCAACGCGATCACTTATCCCAATCACCGCACATCTCAACCCACCATACATCCCAATCACTGGACATCATGGCTGCTCAGGCGACAACCGAACTCGAGACCTTTCCGAATCCCAATCCGGAGCGCGATTATCATATCCACATGGAGATCCCGGAGTTTACCTGCCTGTGTCCAAAGACCGGGCAGCCGGATTTCGCCACGCTATTTCTCGACTTCATTCCAGAACAAAGCTGCGTCGAGCTGAAAAGTCTGAAGCTCTATATCTGGTCTTATCGCAACCAGGGCGCCTTCCACGAGGCCGTGACAAACCGAATCTTGGGAGACTTGGTGAGTGCAATCCAACCCCGTTTTATGCGGCTGACGGCGAAATTCTTCGTGCGCGGCGGCATTTTTACCACCCTCGTCGCTGAGCACCGACAGGCCGGATGGCAGCCGCAACCGACCATCGATCTCGCGCAGTTTACGCCGCAATCCAACTTACCCCAATCCAGCGGACGCGGTTAGTCCGCTAATCAACGCGACTCCACCAGATGAATCCCAAGCTCGACACCCTGCAGCCCTACCCGTTTCAGAAGCTGGCAGCGTTGTTCCAAGGCGCGAGCCCGCCGGCAGATCTGCAGCCGGTGAATCTGTCGATCGGCGAGCCGAAACATGCGACGCCCGAGTTGATCAAGCGCGCGATGATCGAACATCTAGATGGGCTTGCCGTGTACCCGGCAACCGCCGGTACCGAAGCGCTGCGCGAAGCGATCGCGACCTGGTTGAAACAACGCTATGGCTTGACCGAGCTGAACGCCCACACCGAAGTGCTGCCGGTCAATGGCAGCCGCGAAGCGCTGTTCGCGTTCGCGCAGACGGTTGTGGATGCCACTCGGTCCGGGGCGAAAGTCGTCATGCCCAATCCCTTCTATCAGATCTACGAAGGCGCGGCGCTGCTGGCCGGTGCGACACCGGCATTCTTGAATATGCGCGCCGACCGCGCCATGGATTTCGATCAACTGTCGGCGGCTGACTGGCAACAGGTGCAGCTGCTGTACGTCTGCTCGCCCGCCAACCCGACCGGAAACGTGGTGGATCTCGAGCAATGGCGGCAACTGTTCGAGCTGTCCGATCGCTATGGCTTTGTCATCGCATCGGACGAATGCTATTCGGAGATTTATTTCGACGAAGCACAGCCGCCGCTAGGCGCGCTGCAAGCAGCGCATCGGCTCGGCCGCAGCGGCTATCCGCGCCTGGTCGTGTTCGGCAGTTTGTCCAAGCGCTCGAACGTGCCCGGTATGCGATCGGGGTACGTCGCCGGGGACGCAGCGATTCTCGCGAAGTTTCTGCTGTATCGAACCTATCACGGCGGCGCGATGAGTCCGTCGGTACAATCGGCCAGCATCGCTGCGTGGCAGGACGAGGCGCATGTCATCGAGAATCGCCGGCTGTACCGCGAAAAGTTCGACCAGGTCGTCGACTTGCTGAGCGGCAGTGCCGAGGTTCGCATGCCACAGGGCGCGTTCTATCTTTGGCTGCCGACGCCGGTGTCCGATACTGAGTTCGCGCGTACCTTGCTCTCGGAGTACAACGTGACCGTACTGCCGGGAAGCTACCTCGCGCGCAATGCACACGGCGAGAATCCGGGCGAGAATTTCGTACGCATCGCGCTGGTCCCGAGCTTGTCCGATTGCCTGGATGCCGCGCGCCGCTTGCAGTCCTATCTCTCCACGCTGCACACGCAGCACCGTAACCCGCTCAAGGCCCACTCATGAACGAACTGCAGCAGACTATCGATACCGCATTCGAGAACCGCGCCGCCATCACCGCCGCGACCGGGGATCCGAAAGTGCGCCAGGCGGTGCAACAGGTCATCGCCGAACTCGACGCGGGCAAGCTGCGCGTGGCCGAGCGCATCGACGGGGAATGGACCACGCATCAGTGGATCAAGAAAGCCGTGCTGCTGTCATTTCGGCTGGAAGATAACCGCGTCATACGCGATGGCTACAGTAATTATTTCGATAAAGTTCCGGCCAAGTTTGCCGACTATGGAGCAGCGGATTTCGCAGCCGGGGGGTTTCGCGTGGTGCCGCCGGCGGCAGTGCGCCGCGGCGCCTTCATCGCGCGCAACGTCGTGTTGATGCCTTCCTACGTCAACATCGGCGCCTACGTCGACGAAGGCACGATGGTCGACACCTGGGCGACGGTCGGATCGTGCGCGCAGATCGGCAAAAACGTTCATCTCTCCGGGGGCGTCGGCATCGGTGGGGTGCTCGAACCGATTCAGGCGAATCCGACCGTGATCGAAGATAACTGTTTCATCGGCGCGCGCTCGGAAGTCGTGGAAGGCGTGATTGTCGGCGAAGGCTCGGTGATCTCGATGGGCGTGTACATCGGGCAAAGCACGCGGATATTCAACCGCGAGACGGGCGAGATCAGCTACGGCCGGATTGCGCCGGGTTCGGTCGTCGTGTCGGGAAACTTACCGTCGAAGGATGGTACGTACAGCTTGTACTGCGCAGTGATCGTCAAGCAAGTCGACGCCAAAACGCGCTCGAAGACGAGCATCAACGACCTGCTGCGCGGAGATTGACCGAACGAATGCGTCATCGTGGCCGCGTTCGCGGCTGCGCTGGCGGCGTGCGCGTAGACGCTTTCGCGCGCGCCTGGAATTTGCTTGCAGCCGTGTGAAGTTTGCGCGTCGTGCTGATCTACGCGACAACGATGCGATCGATCCCTCGCATCAAAATCTTCACCGACTAAAGGCTCCTCATGTTTCTTACCCCCGTGCTCAAATTGATGGCCGAAAAACAGGCCTCCGACCTGTTCATTTCGGCGGGCGCGCCGATGTCGATCAAGATTCAGGGCACCATCATGCCGGTCAACACCGAGTTGCTCGATGGCCCGACCGTGCGAAAGATCGCCTATGAGCTGATGTCGCCCGACGATGCGAAAGCATTCGAGCTCATCTGGGAGATGAACTTCTCCATCCCGATTCCCGATGTCGGCCGGTTTCGCGTCAACGTGTTCAAGCAGCGCGGCAACATCGCCATCGTCATTCGCTATTTGCGCACGCAAACGCCGGGTCTGGAAGCGCTGCGGCTGCCGCCGATTTTGAAAGAGCTGATCATGGAGAAGCGTGGGTTGGTGCTGGTCGTCGGCGCAACCGGGTCGGGCAAGTCGACCTCGCTGGCAGCGATGATCGAGTATCGCAACACCACGCGCGGGGGCCACATCCTGACGATCGAAGATCCGATCGAATTCGTGTTCAAGCATCAGCGCTGCGTCATCAACCAGCGCGAAGTCGGGCTCGACACCAAGTCCTACAGCAACGCTCTGGTCAACGCCATGCGCGAGGCGCCGGACATTCTGATGATCGGCGAGATCCGCGACAAAGAAACCCTGCAGCAAGCTCTGCTATACGCGCAGACCGGCCATTTGTGTCTGTCCACCCTGCACGCGAACAACAGCTATCACGCACTCAATCGCATCATCAACTTCTTCCCGTACGATGCGCGGCCGAGCTTGCTGCACGATCTGGCGGTGTCGTTGAAAGCGGTGATATCGCAGCGCCTGGTGAAGTCGGTGACCGGTGGTCTGGTCGCTTGCGTCGAGGTATTGCTCAATAGCAAGCACATTGCCGAGCTGATCGTCAAAGGCGAAACGGACCAGATCAAAGAAGCCATCGAGAAGAGCTTGTCGCCCGGCTCGGTTAGCTTCGAGCAGGCGCTGTTCAAGCTCTACGCCGAAGGCATGATCACCAAAGACGAGGCGCTGCGAAACTCCGATTCCGCCACCAATTTGTCTTGGCTGATGAATAACGCCGAGCAGAAAGCGCAAACGGTGAAGGGCGACTCCGGCAAAGCGGCGCGCGCCAGCGAGCTCGCCGAGACCTCGTTCGACCACTTCAAGATCAACACGAACGCCGGCAACTGATCGCGCGCGCGTCCGCTACGACGGCTCGAGCCTCGGCTTGGGCCGTTCTTGTTTGCGTGTTCGATTCGCACGCTGCTGCAGACCGTGAGCGCACGTCTGGTTCGCTGCGCCTATACAGAATCGCCGACGCCGATATAATCCGGGGATGCTGTGTTTGCTCTGCTCGCGCCACGATGCGCGCTTTCAATTTCATTCGGTGTCATGCCTGCCAACAAAACCAGTGCAACGCTCGAGCTGACTGCGCAACTGATCGCGCTGCGCTCGGTAACACCCGCGGACGGCGGCTGCCAGGCGCTGCTGGCGTCGCGCTTGGCGCCGCTGGGCTTCACGATCGAACACCTGCCGTTCGGACCGGTGCGCAATCTCTGGGCGCGGCGCGGAACCGGCTCGCCGGTGCTCTGCTTCGCCGGCCATACCGACGTCGTGCCGCCCGGCCCGCTCGATCAGTGGCGCAGCGATCCGTTCATGCCCGAGCAGCGCGATGGTTTTCTGTACGGTCGTGGCGCGGCCGACATGAAAACGTCTATCGCCGCCTTCGTCAGCGCCGTCGAGCGCTTCGTTGCACAGCATCCGAAGCATGGCGGATCGATCGCGCTGCTGATCACGTCCGATGAGGAAGGCGTCGCCGTCGACGGGACGACCCGCGTTGTCGATACATTGAAAGCGCGCAACGAGACGCTCGACTACTGCATCGTGGGCGAGCCGACCTGCGTGGCGATACTCGGCGATACGATCAAGAACGGGCGGCGCGGATCGTTGTCGGGCACGCTCACCGTTAGAGGCTTACAGGGCCACATCGCCTACCCCGATCAGTGCAAGAATCCGATTCATCTCGCGGCACCCGCGCTCACCGAGCTCGCGGCGCAGAACTGGGATGCGGGCAACGCACATTTTCCGCCGACCACCTGGCAGATCTCCAACATCCATGGCGGTACCGGCGCCACCAATGTCATCCCCGGTGAGCTGAAGGTCCTGTTCAACTTTCGCTTCAGCACGGAAAGCTCGCCGGAGAGTCTCAAGCGCACGGTGACGACTATTCTCGATCGTCATGGGTTCGACTATCAGCTCGACTGGTCGCTGTCCGGCATGCCGTTTCTGACGCCGGTTGGCAAACTGGTCGATGCGATGCGCAGCGCGATTTCGCAGGCAACCGGTGTCGATGTCGAGCTGTCCACCACCGGCGGCACGTCCGATGGCCGATTCATCGCGGCGATCTGCACCGAGCTGGTGGAGTTCGGTCCGATCAACGCTACGATTCACAAGATCGACGAGCGCGTCGCCATCGAAGACATGCACGCGCTCACGCAGATCTACGAAGGCGTGCTCGAGCGATTGTTGAATGTGGACTGAGGCCCGCGCAAGTCTGCGCACCGTACGCGATGTCGTTCGGTTCGCGGTGAGTCGCTTCGCCGAGGCGAGCCTCGTGTTCGGACACGGCACCGACAATGCGTTCGACGAGGCCGCTTATCTGATCCTGCATACGCTGAAGCTGCCGCTCGATCGCCTCGAGCCGTTCATGGATGCGCGCTTGACCGCGCCCGAGTTGGACGGGGTGTTGACCTTGCTGCAGCGACGCGTCGATGAACGCATACCGGCTGCGTACCTGACGCACGAAGCGTGGCTCGGCGAGTTCCGGTTCTATGTCGACGAGCGCGTGATCGTGCCTCGGTCGCACATCGCCGAGCTGCTGCAGGAAGGCCTCACCGCATGGGTTCGCGATACCGACACCGTCAGCCAGGCGCTGGATCTTTGCACCGGGTCGGGCTGTCTGGCGATTTTGCTTGCGCACGCATTTCCGACCGCTAGCGTCGATGCGGTGGACGTGTCCGAGGCGGCGCTTGAAGTCGCACGGCGCAACGTCGACGATTACGGCCTGCAGAATCGCGTGCGGACGCAGCGATCGGATTTGTTCGCCGCAATCGACGCGCAGTGCTATGAGATCATCGTCAGCAATCCACCGTACGTGAACGAAGAGTTCATGCAGGCGCTGCCGGCTGAGTTCGACAAAGAGCCGAAGGTCGCGCTGGACGGTGGTACCGATGGGTTGCTGGTGGTCCGCCGAATCATCGCAGCGGCGAAGAGCCACTTGACGCGTTCCGGCGTGCTGGTGTGCGAGGTGGGCGGCGAGCGCGCAGCGGTTGAGGCGGCTTATCCCGAGATTGAATTCACGTGGCTCGATACGAGCGCCGGGGGCGATCAGGTGTTCTTGCTCGAGCGCGGCCAGCTGCCGGACTGACGGTTTCTTTCTTCGGCGGCACTTTCGCAGCGGCGCCGGCGGCCGGTTCGATCAACGTGTTGGACCATTCCAGCACCGCGGCAGTGCGCGCTTCATCGAGCTCGCGCCAGGTGCCGCGGCGCAGACCGAACGGCAGCGACACGATGCCGAAGCGAACGCGCATCAGCCGGCTGACGCGAAACCCGACCGCATCGAACATGCGGCGCACGATGCGATTGCGCCCCTCGCGCAATACCACGCGATACCAGAAATTCAGCCCGCGTCCGCCGCCTTCTTCGAGCACCTCGAAATGCGCCATGCCGTCTTCGAGCTTGACGCCTTTGGTGAGCTGTTTGACCTGCTCTTCTCTGAGCTTGCCGATGATCCGCACGGCGTACTCGCGCTCGACCTCGTAGCGCGGATGCATAAGCCGGTTGCACAGCTCGCCCGAGGTTGTGAAGATGAGCAACCCCGAGGTGTTGTAATCGAGCCGGCCGACCGCGAGCCATTTCCCGCGCCGCATCGACGGCAGCTTTTCGAATACGCTCGGGCGGCCTTGCGGATCGTCGTGGCTGACGATCTCGCCTTCCGGCTTGTGATAGGCAATGATGCGTGGCACCTCGGTGCTGTCGCGCACGGTCACTTGCCGGCGGCCGACCTTGATAAGATCGCCCGGCGCCACGCGCATGCCGACTAGCGCGATGTCGCCGTTCACTTTGACCTTGCCGGCGCGAATGAGCTCTTCCATCTCGCGACGCGAGCCGAGCCCGGCCGCTGCGAGAATCTTATGGATCTTTTGCGGCCCGTGTGCGGCATCGGCGCCTGCTGGTTCTTCCGCGACTGGCGGTGGCGCCACGGGCCGACGCTGCCAGCCAGGGCGTTTGGACGACGATGACCGCTGCGGCGATCGGGCCATAGGTGGGTGCGTCACACTTCTCGTCGTTCGATCACGGCTTGCGCGAGCGTGCCGCTGTCGACCTGCTCAAGCTCGCCGCCGACCGGCAGACCGCGGGCAATGCGGCTGACGCGCAAACCTTTTGCGCGCAGCAGCTCGCCGATGTAGTGCGCAGTCGCCTCGCCTTCGACCGTAAAATTGGTTGCCAAGATCACCTCACTGACCAAGCCATCGCCCGCGCGCGTCACCAGCCGGTCGAGATGAATCTCGCGCGGGCCGATGCCATCGAGCGGCGACAAGCGCCCCATCAGCACAAAGTATTGACCACGATAGCTTCGCGTCTGCTCCATCATCAACAGATCTGCCGGCGTCTCGATTACGCACAGCAGCGTGCTGTCGCGGCGCGCCGAGCTGCACAGCTCGCACACCGCGTCTTCGGTAAACGTATTGCAGCGTTCGCAATGGCGAATGCGCACCAGCGCCGTGTCGAGCGCTCTCGCCAATCTCCCCGCACCCGGCTGATCGCGCTGTAAGAGGTGATACGCCATGCGCTGCGCCGATTTCGGGCCCACACCGGGCAGGCAGCGCAGCGATTCGATCAGCTCCTGCAGAGTAGTAGGTGTGTTCGCGTGACTGACTTGTATCTCCCCGAGCTCGAATGATTTACGCAGTGCTTAATTGTCGCGGACCGAAGATCAGCGGTTTGCGCTTTTGATCACAGATCACTGATCACTGCAGTTGAGTCACTGATCACCGCCTTAAGATCACCGTATTAAAACGGCAGCTTCATTCCCGCCGGCAAGCCGAGT